>PMXH01000610.1 GCA_003165855.1 Acidobacteriaceae bacterium
GGCATGACCTGCTTTTCCTCCAAGTGGATTCTCTCTCATTCCACCTGGTACAAATTTCGCCGGTCAGGTCAGAAGTTTGCCGAGGCGGTGGAGGGATTTCTCACCTGGGAGCAGATTCGCGAGTACCTTCACCAAGGACCAATTCAGCGGGAGCCAAGTCGTCGCACTACCTTGGAGTCCATCACCCGCTCGGTGCGGATTGTGGGCGGTATTCTGCAAAGCCTTGGGAAAGAGACCAAGGGCGTCGGGGGAATCCTCGTTCGCGCCGGCGGTGCGCTGTGGTGGTTGGTGCAAGCGGCTATACCAGAGGGCCTTACCGGGCATTTCGCCGGAAAGATCTTTGCCTCTTTCTTCTGGTTTGCAATCGTCATGATCATCGGGGGCACGTTCTTCAACCAAGCGGTGCAATCAGTGGGTCTGAAGCTGTTATTCTTCACAACCTTGCTTTGGCTCGTCAAGGACGCATTTCAGCGTTACATCCAAGGGGGCAGGCGTGCGCTCAGAATTACCGCTGTGTGGGCTGTCTTGGCTCTCCTGATCGGCGTCGGAGCATGGGCCTCGCTGCAGAAATTACAACGTTCTGAGCCCCCCGAAAAAGCCTACCAATACGTACACGATCTGTGGTGTGGGTGCAAGACGCCGAACTCAAAATAGAGACCTCGTTGACCCACAGCTCACGAGGCGCACGCTATGTCGGTTACCATCGCGCGCGCCTGAAACAGTTCCCGCAACGGACGTCCGTTGGGAGGTTTGAATTTACTGACCGTTGGGTTGTGCGTGCAGCTGTTAACGGCGTCTAAAGGCCCGCAGGGCCATTTCACGCGCGGAGCGCAACTGCGCAACCGCATCGCCGCTGGGATGAAACTCCATCGCAACCACCCCGGTGTAATTCAACTCGGCCAATTTGCGAAAAATGTTTTGGTAGTTGATTTCGCCCGTTCCCGGCTCGTGACGGCCTGGAACGTCAGCGATGTGCACGAGTCCCAGATGCGGGATGCTCTTCTCTAGCTTCTCGATGAGATTTCCCGCGGCGATCTGCTCATGGTAAAGATCGTAGAGCAAACGCACTTGCGGGTGGCCGGTCGCTTCCACAATCTCAAGAGCTTCAGAGATTCCCGTCAAAAAGTATCGCGGATTTTCCTCAGGGTCAATGGTCTCGAGCAACAACCGCACTGGCTCGCCGTTGATCGATTTACCCTGCACTAGATCGGCGGCGCCTTTAAGCGTGTCGATGCAACATTGATGTTGCACTTCGCGAGGCATTTCCTGAACCTGGTCGCCAGAGAGCAAAATCAGGTTCGGACAATCGATTTGCTCCATGATCGGCAGCACATGCCTTATTTCGTCGAGCAGAGGCTGCCGATGACCTGGGATGCTTACGCCGTGCTTCAACCCGGCCGTACAGTCGAAGTTGATGCCGAACTGCTTGCGCATGGCGTTAACTCGCCGGAAATCCGCGTCCGTCCACCCGTCGTATTCACCCACCAATTCCACATTCCTATAGCCTGCCTCCGCCACTTTTTCCAGGCGCTGTTCGAAAGGGAGGTTGGTGAAAACAGTCCACAGCATGACCGACAGCTTAAAAGGCACTCCGGTCTTCTCACTCTCGTTTGCCGCCAATGCTGGCCCTTCACCGACCAACTTGGAAATGTGACCCACCCCATAAGCCCCCGCTACCGTTCCAGCAACGGTTTGAACAAATGCTCGTCGATTCATCATTCACCTTAACGACGCGTCCGGAAACTCAGTCGCTTCTCCTAGTGACTGCGTGAAATTAACACAACTCGCATGCGAGTGGCAGCCGATCGAAGAAACTTCGACACTCCTCCTTATGGAGGATGCGGAAGTAACCCGCTTGCACTTAGAATTAGTGATTTGTTTCCGCAGCAGGTTAGCTGCCCACACTTCGAGGTTGACGCATAGCAATCATGGAAAGAAGAGAGTTCATAAAGAAAACCGGCACTCTGGTAGCCGGAATCGTAGCGGAGAGCGCGTTTCCGAAGGCTCCTAGTCCGCGTCCCCTGCCGGTTGCGAGCGGACGCCTTGTCCTTCCGATGAGCCGGAACTGGTTGTTCAGCCGCTCCGCGATTGCTGAGGCGCGCGCAAGGGACTTTGACGATTCCAAATTCGAACCTGTGGTGATTCCTCACGCCAATATTCGCGTGCCCTGGCACAGCTTTGACGACAAAGACTACGAATTTGTTTCGGTCTATCGCCGTCATTTCAGGCTTCCCCGAGAAGCGCGCGGACGGCACGTTTTCGTCGATTTCGAAGGGGTGATGACGGCCTCAACGGTTTGGCTCAATGGAACTCGCCTAGGCGAGTACAAAGGCGGATACACGCCTTTCTCTTTCGACCTGACGCCGCATCTCGAATTTGACGGCGACAATGTGCTGACCGTTGAGGTTGATTCCACCGAACGTGCGGACATCCCACCTTTCGGAAATCAGATCGACTACCTCACCTTCGGCGGTATCTACCGTGAAGTTGCGCTGCGCATCGTTCCCGCAACCTTCATTGAAAATATCTTCGCGAAAACAAAGGATGCGCTCACTCCAAAACGCAGCCTTGAGGTGGAGTGTTTCCTGCAGCGTCTGGAGCCCTCACGCGACGCGCTTTCGCTTGAAGTCACGCTGCGCGATGGCGACCGTGCGCTCGCCACAGCTACGCAGCGAGTCGGGCCGCCTGCAGCCTCAGATATTCCTGCCCCGTACTCGGTGCGCCTGGAAAGTCTTGGTCCGATTGTGCTGTGGGATCTGGCGCAGCCAAAGCTCTACTCTGTGCATGTTCGGTTGCTGAATGGACCGAACGTGGTCGATGAGGATTCCCGCACTATCGGTTTTCGTGAGGCGCGCTTTACCAAACATGGCTTCGAACTAAACGGCAAGGTCGCCAAGCTGCGTGGGCTCGATCGTCATCAAACGTTTCCGTTTGTGGGCCAAGCCATGCCGGCGCGCGTGCAACGGCGCGACGCACAAATCCTCCGGAACAATTTCAAATGCAACATCGTACGCACCTCGCATTATCCGCAATCGCGGCATTTTCTGGACGCTTGCGACGAGGTCGGCCTTCTGGTCCTGGAAGAAATTCCAGGCTGGCAGCACATTGGCGACGCGGCGTGGAAAGATATTTCCGTGGACAACGTGCGCCGCATGATTCGCCGCGACTGGAACCATCCATCGATCATTCTCTGGGGAGTCCGTATCAACGAATCCCGCGACGATCACGAGTTCTACACTCGCACCAATGTCCTGGCCCATCAACTCGATCCAACGCGGCAAACGGGAGGCGTCCGGAATTTCGAGAACTCGGAACTGCTCGAGGACGTGTTTACCGTCAACGATTTCGGATTTCCGCTCCGAGCGCCCAACCATCCCCTGTACCTCAATACGGAATTCATTGGCCACACGTATCCGACCAAGAGCTTCGACAACACGGAACGACTTACGGAGCACACTCTGCGCCACGCTCGCGTCCACAACCAGCTTGCATCGAATCCTCAATACGCCGGCGGCATTGGATGGTGTGCCTTCGACTACAACACGCATTTCGATTTCGGTTCCGGCGACCGGATCTGTTACCACGGCGTTGCCGACATCTTCCGCGAGCCCAAGCCTGCCGCGGGTTTCTACAAATCGCAGTGCGATCCCGAAGAAGAAATTGTGCTGGAGCCCGCCTTCCGCTGGGCACGCGGCGATGAATCGATCGGATTCAGCACCGCCGTAGTCTGCTCCAACTGCGACCATCTCAAGTTTTATATCGATGACAAGCTGATTGCGGAGGTAGATCCCGACCGAAACGAGTTTGGCAACCTTCGACATCCGCCATTCGTTCTTCACACACGGCCGTTCCGCGATGCCTGGGGAGACCTTCGGATCGAGGGATACATTCAAGGCAAGCAAGTGATCGTGAAACAACGCTCGGGCAAAGGGATTGATCAGCAATTTTCGGTCTTACCCGACGACACGAAGCTCGTTGCCGACGGCGCCGATACTACCCGTGTCGTCCTCCGCGTCACCGACGAGTTCGGTGCGATCCGCTCTTTCGCCAACGATGCCATTCAGTTGGCCGTTGAAGGCCCCGCCGAAATTGTCGGCGACAATTCTTTTGCCCTGGTAGGTGGGACCGGCGCTGTGTGGTTACGAGCAAAGGAACAAGCGGGAAGAGTGACGCTGACGGCTTCACATCCGATTCTTGGTAAACGACAGGTTGATTTCGAGATTGCCGCTGCGCCGTCGGAAGCTGTATAGCTGTCTTCAATCCGATATCCAAAAGGATACGTTGATGAAAATCGGTTGCCGGATTTATTTGTTCGCGGCATGGTCATTGCTTTTGCCATCTCGAGTGCCCGCTCAGACAGACCCTGCTCTCCGGCCATTCACCGTCGCCCATCGCAAGGCACTGCTCGCGTACTCACCAGTTGATGTCTCGTTCCTGCTCGACGCTCCAGCGGGCAAGCACGGATTTGTCCGAGCCCAGAACGCACATCTTGTAACCGGAGACGGCAAACGCATCCGTTTCTGGGGAGTGAACATCACCGACTGGAGCAAAGGCTCCGTAATGATTCCCTCCAAGGAGGATGCTCCGCTCTGGGCCGCTACCCTGGCCCGGTTTGGAGTGAACTGTGTCCGCCTGCAATTTCTCGATCTGCCTACGCCGCGGGGACTGATCGACGGAAAGCGCGATGACACGGGCGCGCTCGATCCTGAGGCGCTCGACCGCGAAGATTTCTTCATCGCGGAACTGGAGAAACGGGGTATCTACATTAATTTCAATTTGCTGGTCGGTCGCCCATTCAAAGCCGGCGACGGCGTGCAGGACTACCAGAAAATCCACGAGGGCGCCAAGGGAATTAGTTTGTACGATCCGCGCATTATCGAGCTTCAAAAGGAGTATGCGAAACAACTGCTGGCTCATTACAATCCGTACACCAGAATCGAATACCGCAATGACCCAGCGGTTGCGATGGTCGAAATCAACAACGAAAACGCTCTGTGGGTCGGCGCTCACGGCCCCACGCCTTATTACGACCACGAACTTGGCGACCTCTACAATGCCTGGCTCAAGAAAAATCTCAAAGCAGAGGAGCTCAAGAAGTTGAAGGAAGTCGCCGGGATCTCCGGGGATGATCCCGTTCCTCTGCTGCAAGGCAGGAAGGAAATCGAGACCGCCCCGAAGCCGCGACTTTACGCGGAGTCCCGCTTCTTTCTCGACACTCAGCGCGGCTACTGGGAAGACATGCGCGACTATCTGACAAAAACTCTCGGGGTGAAGTCGCTGATTATGACCACTGCCGATCACGGTCACACCAGCAGCGGCTATCCTTTGCTGCTCGCAACCTCATCGTTTGACAGCAACGACGGTCACACCTACTGGCAGCACGACTGGGAAAACAAGATCAAGGCCCCCATGGTGAACGACCCATTCAATTCGACCGTGGTCGAGCTGTCCCGCACGCCTGTTGCCGGCAGACCTTATACCGTGAGTGAAGTGAACAATCCCTTTCCCAACGATTGGGCGAGCGAAGGCATTCCGATTCTCGCCGCGTACGCCGATTTCCAGGATTGGGACGCCATCATTTGGTATACGTTCGAGCCCAAGGCATCGCCCGACTGGAAGCCTTATATCGGCGACGCGTTTGACATTTCGCTCGATCCGGTCAAAATGCCGCAGCTTGCTGCGGGAGCCCTAATGTTCTTACGGGCGGACGTAAGCCCCTCCAACTCCACCGTTCTGCGTTCCTACACACACGACCAAGTGTTTGACAGTGCGCTACTGATACCGGCGACAGACCGCCCTTACTTTACGCTCGGATTTTCGCTCGCAATACCACTGGAACACGAGTCGCGTATCGAATCGCTGGATGGTGCGCCAGTGCCTCCTTTTGCGGCGCCCAAGGCCACAAATCCAATTGTTTCCGATACCAATCAGTTGGCCTGGTACAACTCGTCTGCAATGACTGGCCTGGTGACCGTGGACACTCCGCGGTCTCAGGCGCTGATTGGATTTGTGAAGGCGAATGGCAAGTCCGTCACCAATCTGGCGGCAGACGTGGAGAACCGATTCTGCACGATTTGGATAACGTCGCTCGAATCGCAACCGATTTCTCGGGCTTCCAGATTGTTGTTGACGCTCGGGTCACGCGTTGAAAACGAAGGCATGCGGTGGAACGACCGGCGCAGCAACCTCGCAGAATGGGGTGGGTCGCCTACGCTGATTGAGCCGGTTGTCGGCCAAATCCGTCTGCGAAGTCTGGATCATGCCAAGATGGTCTCCGCTCAAGCCTTGGACGGTTCTGGGCAGCCCATGGGCGAACCGATTCACGCCGAGAAGAAAGCTGAAGGATGGGATATTCCCTTAGGAAAGATTGTTACGACTTGGTACGAACTAACAGTAACGCGCTGACAGTCTGGGCGGCGGCCTCGATATCGCGGAAATTTATTGCCAGACTATATCGTGCTAGCAATGTGATACCGCGATATAATGCACATCCCGAAGGGCAAGTGGGCCATGTCTTGCGTGCGGATCATCGGTTTGACGTTAAGCTTGTTGGTATTGGCGACAAGCGCCCGCTCCCTCACCGAACCGCCGATCAACTATACCTCGCGTATCTGGCAGATGCAGGATGGTCTTCCTGAGGAGACGGTTCAGTCATTTGCGCAGACCAAAGACAGATATCTCTGGATCGGAACTACCGGCGGCTTGCTCCGCTTTGATGGCGAACACCTGGTTTTGTTTGATCGCGATAACACTTCTGCTTTTACTGATAACAATGTTTTTAGCCTGACCGTCACCACCGACGATGCTCTTTGGATTGCGACCGAAGGTGGTGGCCTCATCCGCTATAAAGACGGCGCGTTCCGCCGCTTCTCGGGAAAGGATGGTCTGCTGAATGATTTTGTGCGGTCGGTTTACCAGGACAGTAAGGGATTGATATGGATTGGAACCGACAACGGATTATTTCGATTTTTGGGAGATCGAATCGAGCGGGTAGACAATTCCAATGGCATTCCTCCGATCGCCGTGCACGCGATTCACGAAGACAATCAAGGACGCCTGTGGGCCGGCGGCTCGAGATTGTTCTGCCTCAACGGAACCAATTACCGGGAATATCGGCTGGCTGGAGAAGGCAGTCAGAATCGCGTTAAGTCCATAACACAAACTCGAGATGGAACTGTGTGGGTGGGCACCATCGGAGGTTTGTACAACAAAGTGTGGGGGTCGGATTCTTTTCGGCGAGTGCAGGAAACCAGCGGCACCGTCCGTTTTCTCCATGAGACTACCGACGGCACTCTCTGGATTGGCACCATCGGTCACGGAATCTACAAATACTGGAGACATGCGTTTTCCCAAATGACCGCGCCGGGAAGCCTGCCCAGCAACACAGCCTTGAGCTTGTTCGAAGATATCGAGAACAACATCTGGGTCGGAACGCAGGCGGGGATGCTGCGGCTGAGCAAGACCCCAATCCGAACCGTCGTTCTGCCCGACGCCGGCGACTACGACGCCGAGACCGTCTATGAAGATCACAACGACGACCTTTGGATCGCGGCGGCCAATCTCTTTCGATTCCACAATGGCCAGGCGACACTAGTGCGCTTCCCTGGAATTACCGGTGTCCGTGTCCGCAACGTCCTCCGCGACAATCAAGGCGCGCTTTGGATCGGAACCGAAGGCCGAGGTGTGTTCCGGCAGAGCGGTAGCAAGTTGGCCCACTACATGGTCAAGGATGGCTTGGTAAACAATTTTGTTCGCGCTTTTCTGCAGGGTCGTGACAGCAGCATATGGATTGCTACGGATGAGGGAGTGAGCCATTGGCACGACAGCCGCTTCACCAACTACCAGGAGCGCGACGGACTTTGTTATTTCAGCACTCGCACTCTGGCGGAAGATCGCAATGGAGACATCTGGATCGGAACCGACCGCGGGGTAAGCCATTTGCGGGGCGCAGATTTCGTCAAAGACGCGGTCACCGAGGCGCTGAGGCACGAAAAGATCTGGGCGATTCGTGAAGACTCCGAAGGCGGCCTATGGTTTGGGACCAGAACCGGCGGCCTCTACCGCTGGCGTTTTGGAAAACTGACTCACTTTACAACGGCACAGGGCCTGGCCAGCAACAGCATTTATGAACTCCTTGAAGACCGCAGGGGAAACTTCTGGATCAGCGGTCCCAACGGCATCTCCGTAATCAGCCGGCGGGAGCTAGACGTAATCGCGGAGGACCCGTCGCATCCGCTTTCTTTGACGCTGTACGGCATCTCCGACGGTTTGGAAACGACCCAGATGTACGGTGCAGAAAAGCCCGGCGGAGTTGTCACGTCGCAGGGTGAGGTCTGGTTCGCCAGCAACAAAGGTCCGGTCCGCGTCTCTTTGAATCCAACTCCGCCCGTGGGTCCGGCGCCGGTAGTGATCGACTTCGTGCTGGCGGACGGTATCCAGGCGCAGGATCTGCGGAGAGTTTCTCTCACTCCCGACAACGCCAAGATCGAAATGCACTACAGCGTCATTCAGCTTCGCTCGCAGGAACAGGTAAGGTTTCGCTACATGTTGGAGGGCTTCGACAAGACTTGGACCGATGCGTCTTCACGCCGCGTGGCTTACTATACAAACCTTCCCCCGGGACGGTATCAATTCCGCGTCGCGGCGTTCGAAATGAGCGACCCACTGCAGATCGCGGAAACTTCCGTCGAAATCATTCAACGGCCGCATTTCTACCGGACCGCATGGTTCCTGGGTTGTTGTTTGTTATCCCTTGCAGCCTCTGTGTGGGGAGGCTACAGATTCCGCATGCGCCAAGTAAACTCCCGTTTTCAGGCGGTATTGACCGAGCGGAATCGGCTGGCGCGCGAAATGCACGACACTCTCATTCAAGGTTGCGCGGGAGTTTCCGCGCTGCTCGAAGCGCACTCGAGTCTCGGTGACAGTGAATCCTCCGCGAAGGAGGATTTATTAAGCTGTGTGCGCACGCAGTTGCGCACTACCATTAACGAGGCTCGCGAAGCCGTTTGGGATCTCCGCCACGCCGATGGGTCCGCTACCGCGATTGGTCCGATCCTCGGCGATATGACGCAACAAGTCAGCCATGAGTTTGGGGTCCCCGTGGAATATCGCATCTCGGGAAGGCCCTTCGATCTGGATCAATCCACTGCTCACGAACTGCTGATGGTGGTCCGCGAGGCCCTGCACAACGCGATTCGTCACGGCCAGCCTAAAACCGTGCACGTAGACATTGGCTTTGAGAATAGAGAATTCAAAGTGCAGGTGCGCGACGACGGATGTGGTTTCGACCCGGAAGCGGCATCCTCACAGCCGAACGGCCACTACGGCCTGGTAGGCATCCAGGAACGCGCCAAGCGGATTGGTGGAATACTCATTTTGAAGAGTTGGCCCGGAGCTGGAACGGAGTTGACGCTCTCCGTTCCGCGCAAGGCCCCTGCCGCAGAAGACGGAGTCCCGCGCATATGAACACGAGCAACGGCGAGAAGATGAAAGTAATGGTTGTGGATGATCATCCGCTCATGCGCGTGGGCGTGGCTTCGATTGTGAATGCCCGCGTCGACATGACGGTTGTGGCGCAGGCCGGCACGGGAGAAGAAGCGGTCACGTTATTCTTAAAGCACAAACCGGACGTGACCCTGATGGACTTGCGGCTGCCCGGAATGAGCGGAGTGGATTCCATTCGCTCCATTCGCGAAACTCACCCGCGCGCCCGATTTGTAGTGCTCACAACCTACGAGGGCGATGCCGATATCCATCGCGCTCTGGAGGCGGGGGCGCAGGGCTATGTCATTAAAGGCATGCCTTATCAGACTTTGGTGGAGGCGCTGCAGCGCGTGCACAAAGGCGGACGCTTCCTGCCGCCGCCGGTTGCCCGCGCCCTGGCCTCGCGCATGCCTGACTCGGAACTCAGCGCGAGAGAGCAAGAAGTGCTCTCTCTGCTTGCCAGCGGAAAAAGCAATAAAGACATTGCCGCCAGTTTGCACATCACCGAGGCCACGGTGAAGTGCCACGTTAGTGCGATTCTGCTGCGGCTGAACGTCAGCGATCGCACCGAGGCCGTGGTTACAGCCCTGCAGCGCGGCCTGGTACACCTGGAGTGAAACCCCATCCACAATTCGTATACCTGTTGTCAAGATAAATACTTATTTTCTACTATCCGACTTTTGGCGGATTCGCGGAGCGTCGCGTCGGCATAGCATTCCTCGTCGGTGATATAGGCATCGTTTCGAACTCTGCATCGACTAGTAGGCATGCGCCCGAAAGCTCCCTGACGACTTCGGCCGCATTGCCGGGCAGAGTTAACTCTAGGAGGCTCCGCGATGAGACTAGGGATGATTCGCCACTTTGGGCGTTTTTGTGTGCTCTTGGTTGCTGGCTTTACTGCTACGTTTGCCTTCGGGCAGAACGCGAACACTGGAGAAATCAAAGGCACGGTTCAGGACGCAACCGGTGCCGTAGTGGAAGGCGCCAAAGTCACGATCACCAACGTGCAGACCGGCGTGACCATCGTTTCCGCTACGAATTCGTCCGGCATCTACGATGTGCCTTCGGTCCCAACGGGCGAGTATACGATCACGTTTTCGAAGGCCGGATTTAAGGAATTTGTGCGTCAGGGCTTGACTCTGGAGATCCAAACCATCGGAGTGGACGCCACCCTGCAAGTAGGCTCTATCAACGAACAGATGGTAGTGATAGCTGAGACTCCGCTGATGGAAACGGAGACCTCCGATCAGCGGGTGGACCTTAATACCGCGGCGATTCGCTCGGCGCCAATCGTGGGCACGGACTGGCGCTCCGACATGATTCAACTTGTCCCCGGTGTGAATACCGGTGGAGGCGCTGGCGAAGCCAACGGCCAGGCAGCCGGAGTCAACGGCACGCAGTCCTACAACATAATGTTTCTATCGGATGGCGGACCGGCAACCGCTCCCAGAGATTTCAACGGCAGCAATTACTACATGCCCGTTGATGCCATCGGCGAGGTAAGTGTCAATTCAGCCAACGCGCCTCCGCAATACGGCGGCGGTCTCACTTCCATCAATGTGAGTACCAAGAGCGGCACAAACCAATGGCACGGCAGCGGTTATGAATACATTCAGAACACCGCGTTCAACTCCAGGAATTTCTTGGATCCTGCGCCCGACGTGAAGTCCGTGGAGCACTGGAATACTTACGGCGGCAGCGTAGGCGGCCCGATTATCAAGAATAAGTTGTTCTTCTTTTTCCTCTACCAGCGCAACCCATCGTCCACTCCAACCACCGGACTCTATACCTACCCGACCGCTGCGATGGCAGCCGGAGATTTTTACGGGGTCAGCGGCTACAACACCAATCCGGCCTTCTTCAACCCCACCACCGGCGCGCNNGCGCTGCTGGCGCCTGTCGATCCCGTGGCCTCGAAACTTCAGTCCTATTTCCCCGCCGCAACTGCCCAGGGATGGCTTGCGGGATGCCCCGGTCCAGTGAATGTATCGGCAAGCACTCCACAAACCTGCCCCACCGTTAACAATTTTGTGTTCAACGGTTCCAGTCCGAACAAGGATACGTGGTACACGGGTAGGGCCGATTACGAAATTTCCCCTAAGCAGAGAGTCTTTTTTAGCTTCAACTATTTTCCGACCACCACGTCTTATGTCCCGGCGGATCCTCTTTTCCCGAACGACGCGACCGCCTATGAACAAGGGAAGACTGACAATCTGACTGGGCAGGTCTCGGATGTTTATACGATTAGCCCAACTATGCTGAATGAGTTTCGTGTGGCTGCAAGCCGCGAGCTTGATAAGTACGTTCCTCCGTCGTTTGGGAAGAACGATCCCACGACGCTGGGCCTTGAGCCGGCCTACGGCACCAATTCACCTGCGAATGTTTTCCCTCATGTTGGGATCGACGAGGGAGCTGGCGTTGGACAAATGAACTTGGGGGCTGGAATCTGCACCAGTTGCAACGGCAACATCGATGCCACTCTGGGCGAAGGAATTTACGCCGTCTCCGATGTCCTTACCCTCATTCGCGGCAAGCACACCATCAAGGTTGGGGGAGAGTACGACAGGCTTTACCAGAACTACACCAGCTGGGGAGATATTGACTCCGGTCACTTCGAGTTCAACGGAACCGTCAGCGGAATCCCATACGCCGACTTTCTTTCCGGAAACGTTTACGGTTGGTTCGTCTACGAGGCCGATCCCACCAGCGCTCACACCAAGGGTGGGGCCTTGTTTGCCAGCGACGACTTCAAGGTCACCCCGCACCTCACGCTAAACCTGGGCCTGCGCTGGCAACTGCAGAGTGGCTGGGCTGTGGGCAACAACCTGTTCGGAAACTACGACTCGGTTATCCCTGATCCCACGCAATATAACGGCGCATACCCCGGTGGCATTCTCTTTGGCGGGCAGAGCGACAAAGCCTTTGGAGGTACGATCGGCAATCTGTCGGCAATTCAAAACGGCGATTACAAGGAGTTCGCACCACGCCTCGGCTTCTCCTGGTCGCCTCGCGATAAGTGGGTCGTCCGTGGAAGCTTCGGAATGTTTGACGCCCCGCGCGACGCCGAGAATTACACCGACGGCGCGCTCGGTCTGGGCTTCAATCCTCATAACCAAGGCAACGGGGGGTACACCAACGGCAGCGCCGCATTCCCATTGTCTGTGGGACCTCCTGCCGGCACGGTCATTTTCCCAACCGTGCAAACTCTTTCGTCGACTTTCGCGAACTATAGCAGTGCGGAATACTACCCGCGGAGCATGCCGACCGTCTATGTCCAGCAGTTCCTCCTGGGCGTTCAGCGCGAACTCGGGCGCGGCCTGATGTTGGACACGAGCTACGTCTACACTCGCGGCCGGAACCTGAACTTTGCCACCGATATCAATCAGGCCACAACTCCCGGCTCGACCGCGGTAGGCGGCTTTGAGTGCACCAGTTTCTATCACTGCGGAAATCCCAACCCCGTCTTTAACAGCATATCCGCGCAGTACTACGACGGGTATTCGAGCTACAACGCGCTGCAATTACGCTTGCTGAAGCGAATGTCGTATGGCTTGAGCTTCCAGGTCAACTATGCCTGGTCGAAATCGCTCGATACTGGCACCGGAAATGGTCACGGATCGGGTATCGATATCTACCAGAACGCCTATACCCCCTCCCTTAATTATGGTTTGTCGGACTTCAACTCGGCGAATACTCTGGTCGGCCAGATCAACTACGAAGTGCCGTTCGGTCACGGGCGCCGGTTTGCCCTTCATGGGCCGCTCGATCAGATCGCCGGTGGCTGGCGTGTCTCCAGTCTTTTCCAGTGGCACGGAGGAGTTCCGTTTACCCCAGTAATCCAAAGTTCTATTGCAGGAGGTATTGATCCTGGACTAAGCCCAGCCTTTGCCGCCGGCTCCACGCTGTATCCCGAGCAAGTTGGCGATCCAAGCGCGTTGCATCGTTCCCATGCAACGTGGTTCAATCCCACGGCCTTCGCCAACCCTGCGGATGGAACCTTTGGCAATACCCATCGCAACACGCTGATTGGGCCAGGCTTCGCGAACGTCAACCTCAGCATCGCGAAAGAGTTTCCTCTTCACGAGCAGATAGCACTCGAAATCAGGGGTGACATGTTTGATGCGTTCAATCACATTAACTGGGGCAACCCGGATGCGAACGTTGGGTATGGAGGGTCGGTGTGTCCACCCAACGGTCCGAACCCGGGCCTCCCCTTGGCGGATTGCACCGCTGGCGTGGTCACCACGCCCATCAATTCCGGGATCGACGCACGCATCATACAACTCGGCGCTCACCTCAGGTTTTGAGCTCAACCCGCTTATCCCTAAGGGGTGCGGAAGCAGCTTCCGCTTCCGCACCCTCACTTGTTAGAGCTTCGCCAAAGCAGCGGGTTTCGCGGTATCGTTCCTCCATGAGTGATTCTCACCCCAACGCATGTCAGGAATCCGTGTTTCGCTTTGGCGCCTCTGCGCCCCTGGCGGTTCTTCTCACGCTTCTTGCCGCCGTTACAGCCATGGCCGCGCAAACCGCAACCTCCCACGCCGCCGAAATTCACGATCACATGCGGAAAGCGGCGGAGTACCTCAAGGCAAAGGATCCGGATTCCGCAGTTAAGGAATTCGAGGCCGTCGTCGCGCTCGATCCCAAGAATGCCGAAGCCTACGCCAACTTGGGCGTGGTTGCATTTTTTCGGCGTGATTACCGGAACGCCTCCCACTACTTACGTAGGGCTGTTGCCATCGATCCGTCTCTGGTGAAATCGCAAGCTCTCCTGGGAATTTGCGAAAGAAGATTGGGCGACCCTTCCGCTCGCGCCCTTCTGGAAAAGTCTTTTTCAAAGCTGAAAGACAAGGCGCTGCGTCTGCAGGTCGGTCTGGAGTTAGCCGCGCTCTACGATCAGCTAGGCGAACCCGGCGCCACGGCCACGGTGATGCGAACCCTTGTGGATCTCGATCCCGATAATGTAGACGTGCTGTTCACAGCGCAGCGTGTCTACACCGAGTTGGCCGATGACACTCTGAATAAGCTTGCCATCCTCGCTCCCGGCTCGGCCCGCATGCAGCAAGTGATTGCCGAGCGCCTGGTCAACGGCGGAGACCTCCCACGTGCGATCGAGCACTACAAAAAAGCTTTGCAGATCGACCCACACCTTCCCGGAATTCACTTCGAGTTGGGTGAAGCCATCCTCCAATCGTCCCTTCACGATCCCGCAACCCAGGCGGAAGCGGAAAAAGAGTTCGAAGCGGCTGAGGCCGGGGATGGCGACGCCGCCAAAGCGGAATGTGGACTGGGCGCGATCGCGTTGTCGCAATCTGACCTGGACCGCGCGTTCGCGCACTACCAAAGAGCCTACAAACTCAACCCCAACGAAGTGGAAGCCCCGCTAGGTTTGGCAAAACTCCTGATGATGCAGCAGAAGCCGCAAGAGGCGATCAAGTATCTACAGGCTGCAATCCGAATCGATCCGCTGAATAATGAGGCGCATTACCGGCTGGCTTCCGCGTACAAGCTTCTTCAAATGGACGATCAAGCGCAGAAAGAAATGAACTTGTTCCAAGAGATCAAGAAAGCCAAGGACCAAGTCGAAGACCTATATCACCAGATGAACATTAAACCCAAGGTGCAAGACGATGACATGCCGGACAGTGACCGACAATAAGAAAAACGACCGGAAGGCTCCGGCATTTTGGATGAAAGCGCGTTTGGCATCGCTGTTTCTCGCAATAGCTCTGAACTTATTTTGGACTACAGCTTGCGGCGGCGGCTCATCCTCATCGGGCAATCCGCCTCCTCCAACAAAACTGCCGCCAGCGATCTCCAAAGCCTTTGGAGCGGCCAGCGTAGCCTTGAATGGCACCACGTCGCTGACCTTCAACCTGTCAAATCCCAACGCCGCGATCTCTCTGAGCGGCATCGGCTTCACCGACACTTTGCCCGCAGGTCAGGTGGTCGGCACACCCAACGGTTTGACTGGGAGCTGCGGTGGCGGAGCGATCACTGCCGCCGCTGGTTCGAATAGTGTCAGCCTTTCAGGCGCGACCCTTGCCGCCGGCGCGTCATGCACTTTTGCCGTGGACGTGACCGGCACGACCTCCGGCACACAAAACAACACGACCAGCGCCGTGACTTCCAGCGAAGCTGGAAGCGGAGGAACCGCTTCCGCCAGCCTAATCGTTGCCGGACCGAGCCAGCAGCCGCCGCAGCCCGTCGACATTACTCCGATCAGCGCCCAGTCTTATTACGTTCTCGATCAACTCAGCGGATTGCAGGTCGATCTCAACAACAACTCCACGACCGCCGGCGACCACCTCGTCCAACAGCCGCGGACCTTCACCAACACGAGCCAGCGATGGACATTCACAGTGTCGGGAAGCTTCTGGCAGATTAGCGATGTTCTAAACGGCCTGTGTTTTGATAGCGCAAACATTTCCGGAGTGATGTACGTAGTGCAGAATCCCTGCGGCAGCGCTGCCACGCAGCTCTGGGCCCTCGCCGCAACCACCAACGGCTACTACACGATTTCAAACAACAGTACAGGCCTGTTGCTGGACGTGCCTTCAGCCTCGAGCGGCGCGTTTCTCCAGCAGACCGCACTATCCGGAAGTGCAACCCAAAGCCAGCAGTGGCTGCTACGCCCGGCTTTCTTCCAAGGCGTGGATAATGCCCTCCTGGAAAAGCAGGAAGCCGCGCGCATCTCCACTGGCTTAACGTGGTGGAAAGATGCGGGCGTTCAGGCCGACGTTCTCCAGATTCTAAAGAATCACGGCGTCAACCTTGTGCGCGTCCGGCCCAGTTCGGCTCCTCCTTATTCCAATCCATCGCAGCCAGGATGTACCGGCAACGCCTGCTTCGCGGAAACTGATGCACAGGATCTCGACCTGGCGAAACGAACCAAGAATCTCGGCATGAGCTTGGAATTGACTTTGCTTTTCGATGGCGGCGGTTCCTCCAGCGTTCCGTCCGCATGGTCTGGTGACACGCTGACTCAGTTGCAAACCGATGTCTACAACTACGTCAAGGCCGAGATCATGTCGTATCGCCAGGCCGGTACCATGCCTGATCTGGTGTCGATCGGCAACGAGGTTGATACTGGCTTCCTCGGCCCCATCGGCAGCCCTACAGGAGCTGAATTCACCGGATTCGCGGCTTTGCAAATCCAGGCCATGCAGGCTGTTGCGGACGCCGCGTCCGATACGTCAATCGGCCCCGCGATTCCTGTGCCGCTGACTTGCATTCACATCACACCTGCGTGGAATCTCACTCAGTTCTTCACGCTGGTCAATCAAAATAGCATCCCCTATGATGCCATCTGCCAGAGTTACTATCCCTTCTTTCACGGTCCCTTGACCGACGCGCAAGCTGCTCAATCCAATCCCAACAACCAGCCCGTCGAGCAGGATGTACTTGTGTCCGCCGCCACCAGCATCGGCAAGCCCATCTTCATCATCGAGGCGGGGGAGCATTACGAAAACGGATTCGACTCGAACGATCCCTGGTACAGCCCGCCGACTACAGCGACGCAGGCGCAATTCCTGACGAATCTTCAAACCGTGCAGCTGGGCCTACCCAACAACTTAGGGATGGGCCTTGCATACTGGGATCCGGCGGGCGTCAACATACCCCGGTTGAACGGCGGTTACTTCAATGGTGGCACCAATCTGCCGGATGCAATTTACGTGTGGAACGGCCTGACGATCTTTGACAACGCCGACACGTCGGGCTCCACCAACGTGAGCGATCCAAACTATTCCACACCACTTCCCGCGTTGGATGCGCTGGGTGGGCGATGACCTTTTTCGCTGCATTGCAACGAATGATTCTTTACGCTGTAGGGAGCGGACGATGAAAAGCGCTGGCCTGTTGCAGAGTTCCCTGAGCCGACGCCAACTGCTCAAGGGAGCGGTCAGCACGGCTGCAGTCGTTTCCGCGTCCTCCTTCATCGGCCCCGGCTACGCGCAGTCTAGGTCTGAATCGGTTGCGCAAAGAGTCCGGGAGAGTTTCGACTCCGGCTGGAAGTTCCGCGGAGGCGATTGGCCGGGTGCTGAAGAACCCAAGCTCTCTGACGCCGACTGGAGAACTCTAGATCTGCCGCACGATTGGAGCATTGAAGGCAGCTTCGACGAGAAAGCTCCATCGAGTTACTGCGGCGCATATCTTCCCGCCGGCATCGGCTGGTATCGCAAGCAATTCCGCATCCCGGATTCCTACAAGGATAAAGATCTCACCATCGAGTTCGACGGCATTTACCAGCTCAGTGATGTGTGGATCAACGGCCACTTTCTCGGCAAGCGTCCTTACGGATACGTGCCATTTTTCTACGACCTCACACCCCACGTGAAGTTCGGAGGTGCGAACCTGATCGCCGTCAGAGTCGATAACTCCCATCAGACCAATTGCCGCTGGTACTCAGGGTCGGGAATCTATCGCCACACCTGGTTACTGTCTACAAACAAAATCCATGTCGCCCACTGGGGCACGTTTGTTAGCTCGCAGCGGATATCGAAAGAAGCGGCAACGATCCGCATCAAAACAAGGGTGAACAACGAAAGCGGGAACGCAGCGAGTTGCACGCTCGTCACCACGCTTGTTGACCGCGACGGGAATGCAATCCAGAGCGTTGAGGCGAGTCAGAGTGTTACAGCGGGCAAAGAAATCGAATTCCCGCTGCAAATAAAGGTCAACTTCCCTCGCCTCTGGTCGATTGCCGATCCCTATATGTACAAGGTCCACAGCACGGTGCGCGTTCAGGGTCAGGTGGTGGACGAATACGAGACCCCGTTCGGCATTCGCGAAGCGGTCTTCGATGCGGACCGCGGATTTCTGCTGAATGGCGAACGCATCAAGCTCAATGGAGTTTGCCTTCACCACGATGGCGGCAGTGTGGGCGCCGCGGTTCCGGAGAGGATTTGGGAGCGGCGTCTCGAAATTCTGAAGGAGATGGGCTGCAATGCCATCCGCGCCAGCCACAACCCGCACACCAACGAGTTCTTCGACCTCTGCGACAGCATGGGTTTTCTGGTGATGGCCGAGGCCTTCGACGAATGGCGCGAGTCAAAACAGCCCGCCTACGGCTACCACCGCTACTTCGACGAGTGGGCTGCCCGCGACCTGACCGACATGATTGCCCGCGACCGCAACCATCCCTCCATCGTCATCTGGAGCGCCGGAAACGAAGTCCCAGACCAGGACGTGCCCCGAGGCGTCGAGACGCTTCGCGCTTTGAATAAGATCCTGCACGACAACGATCCCACTCGACTGGTCACCGTGGCCTGNNGCCATCCGCACCAGCCACAATCCCTATGCCGCCGAATTTCTGGATATATGCGACACCATGGGCTTCCTCGTCATGAATGAGGCCTTCGACGAGTGGAAGGTGCCGAAAGGCCAGATCGGCCCCAACGGATATGCCGAATACTTTGACGAGTGGTACGAGCGCGACGTACAAAACTTTGTCCGCCGCGATCGCAATCATCCTTGCGTAGTGTTGTGGAGCGCCGGCAACGAAATCGGTGATCAGGGCAGCGCGCAGGGTCCGGAGACGCTGCGAAAGTTGCTCCAGGTTTTTCACTCTGAGGATCCCACTCGCCCGGTGACCGCCGGTTGCGATCACATTCGCTCCGAGCCGGCTTCCGAGGCTGCGACTCCGGAGTTTCTCGCTCTTCTCGATGTCGTCGGTTACAACTACGCGGACCGCTGGCGCGACCGGAAAGAAAGGTATTACAGCATCGACCGCCATGCGTTTCCGCAGCGGCGTTTTGTTGGAACTGAGAGCGAAGCCATGGGCGGCGTCCGAGGCGAATATCCCGACTTGTTCTCCGCTAAAGATCCGGTGCCGGACTTCTTCCAATTCCTGCGCGGAAGAAATGTCGACGTGGAACAGCTATGGAAGTTTGTCAGCACCTATGACTATGTTGCCGGAGACTTCATGTGGACCGGAATTGATTATCTGGGCGAGTCGCGCTGGCCCATGAAGGGTTCGTCGTCCGGAGTCATTGATACTTGTGGCTTCAAAAAAGACGGCTTCTATTTCTACCAGAGCCAGTGGATCGACAAACCCGTGCTGCACCTGTTTCCCCATTGGAACTGGAAGGGAAAAGAAGGGCAGGTTATCCCGGTCACCTGTTTCACAAATTGCGACACCGTTGAGTTGTTTTTCAACGGACGGTCGCTCGGAGTGAAAGGGTACGAGTTCCCTCGCGTAGGTATGGAGGGCCGCTGGGGCAACCTGCCGGAACGAGCGAAGGTCCTGCGCACGACCGCGGACCTGCACTTGTCCTGGGACGTGCTCTATGAACCGGGTGCCCTGAAAGCAGTCGGGACTAAAGACGGGAAGATCTTCGCAACCGCGGAGATTTACACGACGGGAGAGCCGGCTTCGATCGGTTTGTCGCCGGATCAGGGGTCCATTGTGGCGGATGCGAGCGATGTGGCCCATGTTACGGTCCATATCTTGGACGAGAAGGGCCGGGTGGTACCCACCGCGGACAATGAAGTTACCTTCGAGATACAGGGCGCGGGATCGCTCCTTGCGACAGATAATGGAAACCCAGCGAGTCACGAAGACTATAAATCTAGTCGTCGAAGGGCTTTCAACGGATGGTGTCTCGCCATCGTGAAATCGAATGGCAAAACGGGTGAGATTCAGGTCAGGGCCGTTTCGCCGGCGCTCCAAGCAGCCCGTGTGATCATTACAACCAAGGTGTGAACGGTGAAACGTTTCGATTCGGCTCGTTAAGTCCGTGGCTGTTCCGCCGTATCTCAAGTTCTGCTCTTCGCTAAAATAGCGTCTGTCCAACGGAGCAGGAGTTGAAAGGTGTCGACATTAGCATTGAGGAGAGTCCGGAATGGGCCTGACCAGCATCGACTGGATCATCATGGCGGTGTATTCCGTCTTTGTCCTTGGTATCGGTGTAGCTTTGAAACGCTACATGAAGACCAGTACGGACTTTTTTCTTGCTGGCCGTTCGATTCCGGCGTGGGTTTGCGGTCTGGCTTTTATCTCCGCCAACTTGGGAGCGCAGGAAGTCATCGGCATGGGTGCGTCTGGCGCCAAGTACGGCATTGCCACCAGCCATTTCTATTGGATCGGCGCCATTCCCGCCATGGTGTTCGTCGGCATCTTCATGATGCCGTTCTATTACGGATCGCGGGCGCGCTCGGTGCCGGAATACCTGCGGCTGCGCTTCGATGAAAAGACTCGCGGGCTTAACGCCATCTCTTTTGCTACGATGACGATTTTTTCCTCTGGCATTTCCGTGTACGCCATGGCGAAACTCATGCAGACGCTGCATATTCTCGATGCTCCTCTCCGGAGCATGGGCCTGCCCCTGTCGGCAGGTTTTCATATCAGTGTAATCATCTCCGCGATCGTCGTGCTGACCTATATCTTGCTGGGAGGATTGGTCAGCGCAATATACAACGAAGTACTCCAATTTTTTCTGATCGTGGCCGGCTTTCTGCCTCTGGTCCTTTTGGGGCTGAAAGATGTCGGAGGCTGGAGCGGAATTAAACAGCAACTTCCCACGGCCTACACCCACTCCTGGCAGGGCATGAGCAGTCCGCACACCAACCCGCTTGGCGTTGAGTGGTTTGGTCTGGTGATGGGACTGGGCTTTGTTTCTTCCTTTGGTTATTGGTGTACGGATTTTCTCGTAGTGCAGCGTGCCATGGCCGCGGAATCGATGAGCGCCGCCCGCCGCACGCCATTAATCGCCGCTATACCTAAGATGGTCTTTCCGTTCCTCGTCGTCCTTCCGGGACTAATTGCAATCTCGCTCCCCGCTCAACGCCCTGGCCTTCTCCCCAGCGCGCACGGGATAGAAGCCATGCAGGGCGAGATGGCCGTGGCAGGCCGGGGCCTCATTCCTCCAAAGATAAATGATGCCACCGGACAGCCGATGCTGGACGCAAACGGCAAGCCCCTCCTTGACTATGATCTCGCTGTCCCTAACATGCTCGTGCACTACCTTCCCACTGGATTGTTAGGCTTGGGCATAACGGCTCTGCTCGCCAGCTTCATGTCCGGCATGGCGGGTAACGTGACCGCATTCAACACCGTCTGGACCTACGACATCTACCAGGCCTACATCCGCAAAGGCGCAAGCGATCAGCACTATCTCTGGGTAGGCCGTATGGCGACCATATTCGGAATCGCACTTTCGGTTGCCGCTGCCTACGCCGCTACCCGCTTCAACAACATCATGGATTTTCTACAACTCGTATTCGCCTTCGTGAATGCCCCGCTGTTTGCAACCTTTCTGCTGGGAATGTTTTGGAAGCGTACCACCGGACATGCCGCTTTTGGAGGGTTGCTATCGGGTACGCTCGCGGCGGCCATTCACCACGGCCTGACACTTCCCGTCGGGGCGGTCACTGGAATCAAGGGCGGCTGGCTCGGTACCGTGCACACCTATCCCAGCGAAATGGCCCAGAACTTCTGGACCGCCATCTGGGCCTGGTCGGTTTGCATGGTGATCACCATTCTAGTGAGTCTGGTAACTAAGCCTCGCAAGGAAGAGGATCTCGTTGGGCTTGTCTATTCGTTGACTAAGCGGACTTCCGAGGGTAACTTGCCTTGGTACCAAAGGCCGGAGGCGCTGGCAATTGCAGTGCTGGTGTTGGCTTTGATACTAAACATTATTTTCTGGTAGGAGATGCGATGGGACTGGACATTCGTTTGCCGATCGGTCTGCTCTTCAGTGTGATCGGATTACTGCTTGTGGGATTTGGCGCTTTCGGTGACAAGGTAATTTACCAGCGCTCGCTTGGCCTCAACGTGAACCTGGTTTGGGGGGCGGTGTTGCTGGTCTTCGGGGCGATCATGGTGATATTCGGAAGGCGATCGAGCGCTATTCGTCCGGGCGCAGGATCGTCCTCGGTCGCCGGTCGCTCAGCGGACGAGCGATGATAACTTTCCGCCAAGATGGACCGCGCAGACATCTCTGTGGCCCTCTACCAAGTCGCTGCCGACGTGGGTGGCCCCGCCTTGATCAAACGGATCAACCAACGATCTCGGAAAACTGTTGAGGCGATGCTGGAGACAGCGTCCGACATCAAGTCGCCACCCGACAAATTCGCCATCGACATAATGCTTTCAGCCATGGCGGGCGCGATGCGTTCCTTGCTGGAGGCTGGACCATCCCCTGTAACGGTCCGCAAAGCGCGAGAGCAACTCGTGCTCCTTTGTCAGTCATACATGACGGCCGCGACAGCGAAACGCGTTTAGAGCACTCGCCGCGGTTGTGGTTGGCGGTCAATCCGCAACTTACGTGCACAACTGGTCGACCGGCAGTGCTTTCAATCGCGCAATCTTACGC
>PMXH01000471.1 GCA_003165855.1 Acidobacteriaceae bacterium
TCGAAACTGCCCCGACCACACGACCGCGCACCCCCCACTTCTTCTTTCGGGGCAGTCCCGATAGGGCCCTAACGTTTCGGGCCAACTCCGAGTAGCCGACTACACGACCAGAACCTCTCCTCACACATCCCAGAAGCCCGTTTCCTGTTGGCCGACAAACTGGGACTTGTATTCGATGGCTCGAATCGGGTCGCGAACCACCGCTTCTGTGACTGACCTGCTCGGCCCGGGTGTTAATTCTATGAGCTGACTCTGTGGGAACTGATCGTCATGCCCTAAGGGGGGAAGTACCAGTCCTGCGTCCTGCGACAGATGCAATCTCGTTGAGCATGCCACCGAAAATCCAGCGATGCACAGGATAAAGCATGTACCAATAGAGAAGCCCCGCCAATCCGGCAGGATCAAAAATAGCGGTCTGTCGAATGACGGAGCCTCGGCCATTTGCTTCCACCTCGAACTGCAACCACGCGCGGCCCGGCACTTTCATTTCAGCGACCAGACCGAGTTCGTGATCCGGCACAAAGGTTTCCACTCGCCAGAAATCCAGAGCGTCCCCTGCGGAAAGTGTGTGAGGATCGCGACGGCCCCGGCGCAGTCCCACGCCCCCTACAACGAGATCTAAGAGGCCCCGAAACCACCAAAGAAAATTGGCAAAGTACCAGCCATTCAAACCTCCGATGCGCTGAATCGGAGCAAAAGCTGCCGCTGGCGGAACCGATACTTGCACGGTCCGAGAATCGACGAGCCTGCTGCCAAACTTTACTCCGCCCCAAGACTGCGGCTTCCCCGCCGAGGAAAGAGCGTCGCACCAACTAGTCTGGGCAAATTCCTGGTCTTCATGGTGAAGAGCTCTCTCTATCGCCTCCCGGAAACCTTTCGGCCTGATGTCAAAGGCGGTCAAAGCGGAAGAGTCGTGCACCAGAGTTGGGTTGCGCATACTATCGATGAGCTTTCGGCCAACGCGGGCATAAACAGGCGTGATTAAGCCCAACCACAAACTTGAGAGGTGAGGCGTCAAGATCGGAACCGGGATCATCCATCGGTGGAGGCCGCATTGGCGGGCATACTCCTGCATGATCTGGCCGTAGCTGACTTGGTCGGTACCCCCGATTTCGAAAACTCTGCACTGTTCCACCGGTAACACCAGCGCGGCCATGAGGTACGCAACCACATCTTCGACCGCGATCGGCTGGGCTTTGACGGCAACCCAGCGCGGGCAGATCATCACCGGCAACCGCTGTACCAGAGCGCGAATCATTTCAAATGAAAGACTGCCGGAACCGATCACGATGGATGCGCGAAATTCGATGGTCGGAATATCTGAGCTTCGCAAGATGTCTGCAACCTCGTGACGACTGCGCAAATGAGCAGAGAGCGATTGGTCCTCGTTCCCCAAGCCACCCAGATAGACGATGCGTCGTACTCCAGAATCGCGCGCTACATCGGCGAAGTTTTGCGCGGCTTCGCGGTCTTCCTGTTCGAACTTACCCGAAGACCCCATGGAGTGGACGAGGTAATACGCCGTCTGCACTCCTGCCATCGCCGGCACTAGTGAACTGCGATCCAGGCAATCTGCTTTAATGACTTCCGTGGAAGCGGCAACTTTTGATCTGAGAAAATCAGGGTGTCGAGCTAAGCAACGAACTGGCCAGCCCGCTTTCTCCAACTCCTTGAGTAGGCGTCCCCCGATGTAGCCTGACGCTCCCGTTAACAGGACGAGCGGGCGATGATCCGCGCCCATTGAGATCCCTTCATTCGGCCTATTCAGTCAGGCTGGCCTGATCCTAGCATCTCCCGGATCGCTTGTTTTTCACGAAAGGTCAATGGCCGAACACTTGAGTTTGTGCTTCGCCAGCTTTACTTATGCACATTCAAGCGCCCTGACGCTGGCATGGGGACAGTTGATGTAACCAAGCCATTTCCACCAATTGAGAGTTGCCGGTTTCAAAGTAAACCGCGTCGCCACTTGTGTCGGAAACCACTTGCCGCGAGTGGCGGGACGGCCCTGCGTTCGGCGTGTGATTTTGCTGACAGGGATCTACGTCTGCGAGTCGATGGGCTGGACCAAAACCCAAGTAAGCTTTTCGCTGGCATTGTAAAGCAAAGTGATGGTCACGTCACGGGGATTCCGCTTGAACGCGAAGTGGTAGCGGAAAGTGCAGTGCAGCTCGCCGGCTGCGACCCCCTCACGGAAACGTCCGTAGAATTCCTGCATGTCAGTACAGGGCGCGATCTGCTTAAAGAAATTCTTTCCCACAACCTTCTGCCTGGTGAGACCAGAAAGCCCCTCTTCGTAGGCGTTATATCGGAGGACTGCGCCTTGAGCGTCGAGTTGGATGACTCCATAAGGAAGCGAGTCCAATTCATTCTCACCGATGGAGTCAATCGTTTGGAAAATAAACGGCGTGGGTGCTGCGGAATCAGAGGACATAGGATTCTCCAAGGGGATAGATCGTCGCCGGGGAGCCTAATCGTCCCACACCAAGCACTCGGGGCACAAGCATCCAGAAGGTTAGGTTGGGATGGTTACTCGGGTCAATCCGCCAATCTGAGATTCTGATCGGATAACGGGCAAACCTTACCTTACCGATTAGGGAAGGTTTGCCGACCATCCAGGAGTGATTCGGTCGTTAGTTAGTTTGGTCCACCCATGATGCTCTTTGGTCCTTACTGGGCGGGCCGTGTAACCGCATTCTCTTCAAGAGTGACCGCAGTCTGTGCTAACAGTCTGCCGTTTGCCGATGCGCTCGTCTTCATGGCGATTCTTGTCTTAGCCAGTATTACTCCCTCAAAGTGCGCAGTCGTTCCGATGGCCACAGCACCGGAAGTCTGCCAGAAGATGTTCTTGGGCAGTGCGCCGCCTTTCAGGATCACCCTCGTAGCGCTGGCCTGAGTAAGAGTTCCCGCTATCTGGAATATCCAGACAGCGTCTGCGCCACCGGAGAGCGTGACATTCGTTGATATTAAAACACCGGTAGTCCATTTGTAGAGGCCGGGAACGAGGGTTAAACCGCCAATCTGTCCGCCTCCCAGATTAGTAAAGTTGGGCAAGGTTCGTCCGGCGGCATTGGTGTATGCGGCTTCCGTGTCGCCCACGGCCTTTGTGAGTAAGGTGGGGGCAGTCACCCTGCATGGAAGAGGACCCGCCGCATTAACGGAGTAAATTGTTCCTGTCATCATTTCTGCACACGTCAGATGGATAGCAGCTCCGGTGATTGGACTAGATCCAACATCCCCATTGATAGCAGATGGAAAAACATCTGTGATTCCTGATTTGGTCAGAATCGCGAAAGGGCCTGCTGCTCCAAGGGGTACCGGTGTCTGTCCGGTAAACTCGACGGCGTTGGTCGTAAATGTCCATTCAATGGGATTGCCCATTGCAACTCCAGCTGCGTTCTTCGCGGCCGTCGTAATCGAGGCGGTATAGCTGATATTCGGGGTGAGAGCGGGCGAGGTTGGCGTAAAGGTTGCCACCGTGTTTGCGTCATTCATGACGACGGTACCGGGTACGTCGTTTCCGTTTGTCTCCCTGACCATGAAGGTGAGCAAATTTCCCGCCGAGGACGAGTTAACCGTTTCCGGGTCCATCGGCTGGCTGAAGGTTGCGGCCACTGCGGTGCCAGTTACAACGTTATCGCTGGTATTTGTGCTGGTCGGTACGTCCATGGCCTTGTTACTTGGGTTTGACGAAATCACCGTGGGTTCCGTAGCTGCGCCGACAAGAGTGCCGGGAGCAACGGTAACACCGGGGGCAACGGCAGCAAACGCCCTTCCGATTCCGCCACCTGCAAGCAAAGCGGCGAATAGTAACGCCATAAATATCGGTGGTTTGTATGAGCTTTCGAATCTGGTCATTTTCTTTCCCTCTTTCGTGAGCCCGCAGGGCACCCGTGGTTGGCCGATCTGCTTAGATAGGCGGCAATCCAAACCTCCATATTGCGGCTAAGCCAAGAGGGAGACTGTTCTGCATTGACCACTTACGACAATTAATCTCGCCAGTTGCATGAGGTCTAAGTTTTCAAACTGCACCACTACCCGGGATCGCTCCCGGGTGACGGGTAAATCGGAAGTTAAGCGAAGATACCACCGGACCGCACAAAGTATGAAGCCGGATTCGGTCTGCCGCCATTTGAAGATCGCGGGTCGGGTTATCATTTCGCGATTCTTTCACGTCACCAGCCAGCAACCCTGAAAGCTGCAACACATCCGGGCATGCCGTCTACGGCGGGATCTTGCGTGTACCGTCCGACAAAGCTATTCTTCACGAGATGGCGAATACAATTGCTGTGCTGGCTCTTCCAGCCGAAACGGCCTATTTGCATCTTGGGAGGAGCCCCGTTTGCTTCAAGTATGGGAGCACTCGCAGCCACGCCCGCGATCCCAAGGTTGGCCTGGCGTTGTTGCGGGGCGTTCTGCTCAATGTCGCGGCTGTCAATGGCTTCAATGTAGCCGTCTCCGAGCAGCCTAGCGGAGATTCGTTCATCGCTGAGCTGGCTCTAGACATCGCGCTACTCCACCATGCGCTACTCCACAGTAAAGCTGGTCGCGCTATTCGCTGTCCCTCCGGGCGTGGTCACCGAGATTTTCCCCGTGACTGCTCCCGTGGGAACGGTGGTGGTGATCTGCGTGTCGGAATTGACCGTGAACGTCGCGGCCTTGGTTCCGAATTTCACGGACGTAGTTTGAGTAAAGCTCGTGCCAGTCAGAATCACTGAGGTGCCAACCGCTCCACTCGGCGGCGTAAAGCTGATGATGGTCGGCACAATCTTGAACTTCTGCGGCGAAACCAGATTGCCGCCAGGTTCCTCGACCGTGATGACGCCGGTTGTGGCTCCCGTCGTGGGCTTTGCGGTCATGTAGGTATTGTCTGAAGTGGTAAACGTCCCTGCGCCCGCTCCAAACAAGATTCCGGTTGCCGTCGACAGATTCTGTCCAAGAATTCCGACAGATTCCCCGACCTTCGCCTGCCGCAGCGGCACGGGTTGCACGAATGGATTGAGCCCGGCGGCCAAACTGTAGATAACGCCGTCATTATGTGCGCCGCCGCCGTTGGTCAGGCCATAGATTTTGCCGTTGGTATCCAGCAGCGGTTGCGAGTAGGGAACCGCGCCGTGGGTTCCATCGAGGTCTTCGATGTCCACATAGCCCGTCGAATCGGTCTTGACCTTGAAGATCGTACCCTCAAGGTGCGCGCCGCCGCTGGCAGTTACGCCGTAGAGAAACCCGTCGCTGCCCTGCACGAGGCCGGCTGTTGGATTCAGCCCCTGGCTGCGATCCGTACTGTTGAAGCTGTGCAGCACAGTGTAAACCCCAGCCGGCGTCAGCTTGTATACGACGCCTCCGCCAAGCGATCCGGCGGTGTAAGTTGTGCCGTAGAAATTGCCATCGGACGAGAGCAGGAGCGGACCGTAAGGCAGACTGCCGGTGGCAGAAGCGAAGTTGAAGATCGTCTTGACGACGCCGGTGGTGGTCACCGAAAACGCCGTCCCGACATTCGACGTTCCACCGACGTTGGTGACGCCGTAGAACTTGCCGTCGGAGTTCAGGGTCAGCGGGCCGAAGGGTTCCACCGTGAGAGTTGCGAGCGGAGTGAGCACACCGGCGGTCGTAATCTTGTAGAAGATCGAGCCTCCAATGCCGGTCACGCCGTAGAGCGCTCCGTCGTTGCCCGGGACTGGCGACATTTTGGGGAACCCTCCGTCGGTGCCACGCGCGAAGTTGTGGATCACGGTGTACGTGCCCGAGGGCGTGATTTTGAAGATCACCCCGGCTGAGTCGGTTCCTCCCGAAGGCGTAGAGCCGTAGAAGTTTCCGTCGGCGGCGAGCGAGAGTCCGCCCTGCGGACTGGCGCCATCCGTCAGATCGAAGCTGTGAAGCACGGTTACCACCCCGGCCAGAGTCGACTTGAAGATGGCGCCGCGGCTGTTCGCGCCGCCCTGGGCAGTCACGCCATACAGGTTGCCGTCGCGTCCCTGCGCCAGCATCCCCGGATAAATCGAGCAGCAACCGTGGTTGGTGCCGTCGAAGTCGAACAGGTCGGTGAAGGTTTGGGCCTGCAACAGGGAACTGGAGGCCAGGGCCATGCAGGCAAGCAAAATCACAAGGCGAAGTCGTTTACTGTCAGTCATTTGTGAACCTCAGGATGAATTGTTTTACTCATGCGGTTGGATCAGACCAAGCGGCCCTCCCCAAGAGGATCATGCTCGGTTCCTTTGCCGTCGGCGGCCAAAACCTACTCCGCCGCTGTTCAGTAAATCGGAAAGCGCCCCGGAACTGGCTCATTGGACTGAAATAAATTTGGATTACTTCCTCAAAACTGCGCCTGGATTCCCATTGGCAACCTCTGCGACCGCGACTTTGTCCCGTTTCGTGGGCTGGAGCGCGGTTGGTCATGATTTCCCCCCAGATAAGCCTCGATGAGTTATCAGTTTCGGCTCTTTTGCATGGGATAACGGAAAAACAGAGGAAACCGGCTCATGCCCCCGGTAAACCCCTTGCATTCCAACAACTTTCTGAATTGACTTTGCGCCGAAACAAAGGTACTTTCTACGCCACACGAGGCAACGCCTCCTGGTTGGGGTGGTTGTGCGGCCTGTTTCGTCCTACCCTGTGACCGAACTGCTGGCGCGCTGGCGGGAGGGAGACTCCGCGGCGCGCGACTCGCTGATGCCGATGGTTTATGAAGAATTGCGCCGCATCGCGCGCAAATCTTTGGCTGGGCAACGGGGCAATCACACTTTACAGCCCACGGCTTTGGTGCATGAAGCTTATCTACGAATGGCGGGCCGCGGGGCAATGCGGTTGCAGGACCGGTCGCATTTTTTTGCCCTGGCCTCGCTAATGATGAGACAGATTCTGGTGGACCACGCGCGGGCACGCGCCGCCGCCAAGAGAGGAGGGGGCGGCATCCTACTGGTCCTGGAAGATGCGGCGGCCCTGCCGCAGACAGCCAGCCTGGATCTGCTCGCCCTTGATCGCGCCCTGACCCGCCTTGCCACACTCGACGCGCGCCAATGCCAGATCGTTGAATTGCGCTTTTTCGGAGGGCTTTCCATCCAGGAAGCCGCCCATGTCGTGAACATCTCACCAGCCACCGCAAAGCGGGAATGGGCCACCGCGCGCATCTGGCTGCACCATGCCATGATTGAAGGTGTGGAAACATGACTCCGGAGCGCTGGCAGCAGGTGAAAGACGTATTGGCAACGGCCTTGGAACTACCGCCGGGCGAGCGCTCTGCTTATCTGGATCGAAGTTGCGCGAGTGATCATTCGCTTCGCGGAGAGGTCAACCGGCTGCTCCATGACGAACAGCAAGTTGATCCACAGTTTCTTGGGAATACTGCCATGGGCCTGCTTGCCGCAGCTGTGCTTCCAGAGGAGAGGAATCCTTGGATCGGACGGCTGATCGGTGCATACCGTATCGTGCAGCAGATCGGAACGGGGGGGATGGGAGAGGTGTATCGCTCAGTTCGGGAAGACGATGAGTACCGCAAACCAGTCGCCTTAAAAATCATTCGCGGCGGGCAGGACTCTGGATTTGTCGTCTCCCGATTCAGAAACGAAAGGCAGATTCTCTCTACTCTCGATCATCCCAACATCGCCCGGTGGATGGATGGTGGCACGACCGAAGAGGGTTTGCCCTATCTGGTAATGGAGTTGATCGAAGGCCAGCCTATTACCGACTACTGCGACCAGCATCGGCTTCCAATAACGGAGAGGTTGCGCCTGTTTTCCCAGGTATGCGGGGCCGTCCAAGATGCACACCAGCACCTGATTATCCATCGCGACATTAAACCAGGGAATATTCTTGTCACCCCCGATGGGACTCCGAAGCTGCTTGATTTCGGCATCGCCAAGATTCTTAATCTCGACTCTGCCCCAAACTTAGCGGACGCAACCCTGACGACATTCCGCGCTCTCACTCCGCGCTACGCCAGCCCGGAGCAAATTAAAGGAGAGCCCATGACGACCGCAACCGATGTGTATTCATTGGGGATGGTCTTGTATGAATTACTGACTGGGACCGTCCCCTACCGCCTGGCGACTGGCAGTCCTGAGGAAATGGCCGAGGCCGTTTGCAGGAATGAGTCCCGGAAACCGAGTCTGGCAGTTCTGCCCCCCCCATCGAACGGTGACGATCCAGATTCAGCGCGACATCGTGAAATCGCCAGCGCGCGTGGCAGCTCCCCCGAAAGACTCCATAAACGACTGATCGGAGATCTCGATACCGTTATCCTAAAGGCGCTGCGGAAAGAACCTTCGCGCCGCTACGCTTCGGTGGATCGGCTTGCGGAGGATCTCCGCCGGCATCTGGAGAATGTTCCAGTTTTGGCTCGCAACGATACCCTCTGGTATCGCACGTCGAAATTTGTCGCGAGGCACAGCGCGGCAGTGGCTGTATCGGCCTTGGTGACTTTTGCCATGGTGAGCGCCCTGACAATAGCTGTGCATGAAGCTCGCGTGGCTGAGGTTCAACGCGCGCGCGCAGAGCGTCGCTTCAACGATGTGCGTAAGCTAGCGAACTCGCTGATGTTCGAGGTACACGATTCCATCAAAGATTTGCCGGGTGCAACCGCTGCCCGCAAACTGCTGATGAGTCGGGCGGTTGAGTATCTGGACAGTCTGTCACAAGAGGCAAGCGGGGACGTGGCGTTGCAGGGAGAATTGGCCGCCGCCTATGATCGCGTCGGAGATCTTCTCGGATACAACGGCGCCGCTAATCTTGGCGACCTCTCTGGCGCCCTGAAGAGCTATGAGAAGGCACTTGCCATCAGAGAATCTGCCGTGACCAATGCGGGAAAACAACAAATGCGGGAGGACCTGCTCAACGACTACTTTCATTTGAGTTTTGTCCTCAATGATTCGGGCGACTACGTTGGGGCGCTTGCCAATGTGCAAAAAGCGATTCCGCTCGCGCAGCGCATGGTGGAGATGCATGGCGAACCCAAGTACCAGGACTGGCTCGCTGGGTTCTACTGGCAACAAGGCAACGTTCTGATGCAGACCCATCACGATGCTGATGCCCTCGAAAGCTTCCGCCGAGCAGCCTCTATACGAGAGCCGATCGCGGGCGAAAGAGCGGCGAATCCGTTGTTGCGCGCCCATCTTGCAGCCGATTACATTGGCCTGGGTAGGGCACTGTTTTCCACCGGCGACCTAACCCAGGCTTTGAATGCGGTAAAGAAGGGAGCGCAAATTCTGGAGCAATCGACGCAGCGAGACCCAACCAACGGAACGCTCCGGGAGTATCTGGGGGAGGCGTACAGCAGAGTGGCGGTGATCCTGCAAAATCAGGGTGACCTCGATACAGCTCTTGCGTTTGACCGTAGGGCGAATGACGTATTTGTAGAGCTGAGCAAAGCCGATTGGAGCAATTCTCTGGCCCGCGATAACCGTGCTTTGACGGCCGAGAGTATCGCCGGCATCCTTGTACGGCAGGGAAAAATCGATCCGGCGATTCGTCTTCTCCGCGACACGATCGCTGTTTTTCAGTCGATCGAACACAAGAATCGATACGAAATCGCAGGCGAGAGGGCCTCCTATTTGGCCCTCGCGAGAGCATACCTGGCTCTTGCCGAAAACACGTCTTCCGAGCCCATAAAAACAGCACACATTCGCGAAGCACGATTGTGGTACCAAAAGAACTTGGACGCCCGGCAAAGGGAAACTACTCCAGCAGTCCTGGGTGATCTTTTTGCGGAAGATGATTCCGAACAACAGATCGCTGAGCAGCTAGCCAGGTACGAAGCCAAGTTAGCCAAGGCCCAACATAAGATGACGGATGCAACATCGCGATTGGGCCAATCTGATGAATGTAGATGGAAAACCAGAAGTGCGGCAAAGGCCGACCCATAAAGATAGGCACCACCCCTGAAGGTCGCCATCTCATACAGCACCGCGCCGAAGGAAAACAAATCGCTTCGCGCATCCAACTCTTTCGCCCGAACCTGCTCGGGAGACATATAGGCTATTGTTCCGAGCATTGTTCCCGGACTCGTAAGATGTTCCTCCGCACTGGTGGCAGCGGTCTGAGTATTTTGTGCAGCTATTTGACTAGCGGAACTGACGGGAAGCGCAACCTTCGCCAATCCAAAATCCAGAATCTTCGCGTGTCCGCGCTTGGTCAAGAAAATGTTTGCAGGTTTGATGTCTCGGTGGACAATACCAGCGACGTGAGCGGCATCGAGAGCATCTGAAATCTCGATAGCGAGCGACAGAATCACTTCCGTCTCCAGCGGTCGCCCAGCGATGCGGTGCTTAAGAGTCAGTCCATCCAAGAACTCCATGACAATGAACGAACGACCGCCGTGTTTGCCGATTTCGTGGATAGTGCAGATGTTGGGGTGGTTTAGGGCGGACGCCGCGCGTGCTTCTCGGCGAAAGCGTTCTAAAGCCTGCGGGTCTTGGGCTAGGTCTTCAGGAAGAAACTTAAGGGCCACAAATCGCCCAAGCTCGGTGTCCTCGGCCTTGTAGACGACACCCATCCCACCACCACCCAGCTTCTCCACAATGCGGTAGTGCGAGATGGTCTGGCCGATCATTCGAGAGACGTCTGGCTTGCGCACGCGTCGGTTTATCTTACGGACGCATTATCCGAATAGTCAAAGAATGACAGCTCTTGCGCCCGTCAACGCCAAAAATCGCGCTGCCGCTCCAATTGTGGGTGTAAGCGCCATTACACTCAAGTGCCCGGCGCAAGGCCATGATGAGTGAAATTGATTCCATGA
>PMXH01000389.1 GCA_003165855.1 Acidobacteriaceae bacterium
GCTACGCCATCGAGTACGACTCGATTGATCCGACGGAACTGCAGCGCACTTTGGAAACGAAGAAGATCGCCAGCCTGTTTCTTGCCGGCCAAATCAACGGTACCAGTGGCTACGAAGAAGCCGCCTGCCAGGGCCTGATGGCGGGCATCAACGCGGCCTTGAAAGTGAAGGCGCAGCCCCCGCTGATCCTCGACCGCACCGAAGCTTACACAGGGATCCTGATCGACGACTTGATTTCAAAGGGCACCAACGAGCCCTACCGAATGTTCACGTCGCGAGCGGAATTCCGCCTGCATCTTCGCATCGACAACGCCGATCGCCGGATCACGCCACACGGCCGCCGCGTGGGATTGATCTCCGATGAAGCCTGGGGCGATTTTCAAGCCAAGCAGCAGCGGTTGGAGGCGATGAAGAAGTTGCTGGAACGCACAAGGCTGACGCCTGAAATGTTGGAGAGCATTACTGCGGCTCGTCATTCCGAGAAGCGTAGCGACGAGGAACCTGCTATCGCCGGCGGCGCCACGGCATTCGCGTACGACTGGAGCGCGGCCGTCGGCCAAACGTGCGCTCAGTTGCTCAAGCGCCCCGAGATCGTAATCGAAAAGCTGGCGCCGATTCTCCGCGAGCTGGATCCCAAGTTCTTTGAAAGGGAAGGAATCCGTGAGAATTCGTCCGAATCCGCAGCCAAGCTTTCCTCTGAAGTTCGCAACGAACTTAAGTCGGTGGAAACTGAAATCAAGTACGAAGGCTACCTGCTGCAACAGCAGCGTGCCATGGATCGCATGAAAAAGTCGGAGCAGCGGTCTATCCCGGGCTGGTTCGACTACCGCTCGGTCAGCGGGCTCTCGCGTGAGATGCAGGAGAAGCTCACGCATGTGCAGCCGCGCACTCTGGCCCAAGCCTCGCGCATCCCGGGAGTGACGCCGGCAGCGGTGTCGCTGGTCAACGTCTTCATTGAAATCCAGGCTCGACGACGGGAGCAGGCTGCCGCAATCTAGGTCGCGCGGCGCAAGAAATTAACACTACGTTAACAATCTATTGTTACGGGCAGGTTAATATCTCGCCCATGCCGCAAGAGTCCCTACGCATTGACGACCAGCCCGGAACCCAGCCAGGACAGCGGATTCTTCGTCTGGAAGGGACGCTGGTCATGACCACCATGTTCGAGTTCCAGGCGACAGTACGCGCCGACAAATCGCAAGCGCTGATTATCGATTTCAGCAACGTCTCCTACGTGGACTCGGCCGGGATCGGGGCGCTGGTGGGAGCGTACGTCACGCGCCAGAACGGCGGGCGAAGCCTGGGGCTCGTAGGCGTGAGCGAGCGAGTCCACAACGCGCTCCAGGTCACGCGGGTCGAGCAATTCTTCCGCTTCTTCGATTCCGTCAGCGCGGCGGAGGAAGCCACGGCAGCGTAGCCATTCCGGGCAAGGACCACTTCATCCCCCCACGGCAGGGTCAATTGGCGAAACTAGATTTAACGCCAGTTGGCAAGGATCTCAGCGCGGTAATGCGAGTGCACTTGGAAGTCTTGACTGGATTGTCCGAATCAGCTGTATCGCGCTGTCCGTCGCAGCTACGATTTCGCACGCCTGATCGACTTGCCAAGGTTCGTTGGAGAACATCAAGACGCGGGCGCCGGGGTGGAGCAATTGAATGGCGGGATTGGGCATCTGCTGACGGGGGTCTGCAGGGTCGTAGACGAGTGAAGAATAATGTAAGGACTTCAGCGGACGATTCGACTTACCTTTAAGAACGCGCAACAGTTTGTAATCTACCAGGGGGAAAGTTGTTCGGTAGGTGTCGCTCCCCATTTCGGGCCCTACGTGCTGAACTTCGACGAGTAAAATACTCGAGGCATCGCGTACCCGATGAGGCAGGATGCGATCTGGGCACGGGTTCGAGCTATGCAGACGTGCACCTACAGCCCGCTCTATGTTTTCTTTATCTCGCCAGGCTTCCGGGAAAATTTGCTTCAACGTGCGACAACCATCGATTCCCCAGAGGCAGTTCAGTGACGGTTCAAATGCGTGGCGGGTGAGCGCGGCGGACGCCGACGGGGTGAACGAAATGCTTAGGTTTAGCTCTGGCCACTCGTGGTACATACTGACCGAGTATTCCGGACTCTCGTCTTCCGAATTACCGAGTGGCGCGTAGGAGTAGCCGTCTGTCGAACCGGCGTGTACCATAATCCCGCCCGGGTACTGGTTTGAGCCATTATCCAGAATAAGGACGTAGTTGAGGCCCTGCACCTTCTGATCCCGGATTTCAAATGTCGCAGAGAAGTCGCATATCCTGATCCCTAGCAAATGGCCCGCTTCGTAGATGGTTTTGTTGTCCCAGTACAGGCCATATAGCTTCTGAAGGCGAACATATAACAGATAACCGGACAGATTAGACAAGTTCTTATTCAGGCATTCGGAGGAATTCGGAACCGGCGCGCAAGGCGCTGACCGCATACCGGTCACACTGTTGGCCAGTTCCGTTCTGCTGGTTTGGCCGAGCTTTAGCTTCTCCATCTGTCGAAACGCAGCCAACACACGGTATTCGAAGATTGCGGCATCCAGTCGAAGTAGGAGGGTTGCACTCAGGATCGTAATCAGCAACGCAATAAAGAACCTACGCACCTGACGCAGTACTGAGAATCCGCTGGAAGGCTGCATGGGTCAATAATGGCAGACTCCAGCTTGCGCCAGGAAGTTCCCACCATGAGCCCCGGGCAGTCTAATCGCAACGCAACTGCCGCGATCCGGCGATTACACTCAATGGCCTCGTTGGGTCCCCAGGCTTGCGACCGCTGCTTCGCTTACTAGCTAATATTAAAAACTCGGACGCCACTCTGGCACGCTTCTTCCGCGTGTCCTCCGGCCCGCCCCGAGGAGTTTGACTGGCTTGCTCATCCCTCCTAAGATAAATCTCCCTAAGCATTGATTCCCTGTTCAAAGAAGTATGATCGGCCAGACCATCTCGCATTACCGCATCACCGGCCAGCTCGGCAGCGGCGGGATGGGGATTGTGTACGAGGCACAAGATCTCGACCTGGGACGCCGGGTTGCGCTGAAGTTCCTGCCGCCGCAACTTTCCCGCGATCAGAATGCTCTCGACCGCTTTCTGCTGGAGGCGCGCACCGCCTCGGCACTGAACCATCCCAACATTTGCACGATNNATCATCCATCGCGATTTGAAGCCGGCCAACGTCATGATCACGACAGCGGGAGCCGTTAAGGTGCTCGATTTCGGTCTGGCCAAGCTGGCGCATCCTGAAATGGCGATGGAGACGATCGGACCCACGCAGGATTCGCCCGGGCCGGCACACCTCACCAGTCCAGGCGCGACCGTCGGCACCATCGCTTATATGTCTCCGGAGCAGGCACGCGGTGAAGAACTCGACCAACGCACCGACTTGTTCTCTCTCGGCGTGGTGATCTACCAGATGGCGACAGGACGCCTTCCCTTTTCGGGCGCGACTTCTGCGGTCATCTTTCACGCCATTCTCGAGCTTGATCCGGTGCCGGCGCTGCAGCTGAACCCCACTCTGCCACCCAAACTGCAGGAAATTCTCGAGAAGGCTCTGGAGAAGGATCGGGACTTGCGATACCAGTCGGCTGCCGATCTGCGCGGCGACCTGAAAAGGCTGAAGCGGGATACGGAGTCAGGACGCAAGCCAAGCCAATCGGCAGCCGTGAGCGGCCCGATTGCGGCGGTTAGCGTCCCGGCGCCGGTTACGGCTGAAGGCGCAGCAGTCAAGCAGACATCCGGCAGTTCGGCGCTGGTCACCGCGGCGCGCCAGAACAAACTCAGCACCGGATTAACTCTGGGAATCGTGCTGGTGCTGGTGGCAGCGGCGGCTTATGGAATCTACACTTTCCTGACGCATAGCGGCCGTCCTCCGTTCCAGGATATTTCCGTCACTAAGGTTACCGACACGGGGGACGCGGTGGTCGCCGCTATTTCCCCCGATGGCCAGTACATCCTCACCATGACGAGAAAGAACGGGTTGGCGAGTTTGTGGTTGAGGAACGTACCGACCAACAGCAACGCGCAAGTGCAGCCTGCGGAGGACGTGTATTACAACGGCGCGCGGTTCTCACCCGACGGAAACTACTTTTACTTTGTGCGCAGCGATCCCGGAAATCCCGAGCTGAAGTTTTTGTACCGGGCCCCTCTGCTGGGAGGAACGCCGCAAAAGCTGGCGGAAGATGTGGATTCGAACGTAACGTTTTCTCCTGACGGAAAACAAGTTGCCTTCGTGCGCTACGACAATCCGGAGCCGGGAAGATACCGGCTCATTGTGCGTGCAGTGCAGGGCAGCGATGCGGACGAACGGGCGCTGGCCAGCGGTTCCAAGAGTCAGGCACTTTACAATCCCGCGTGGTCTCCCGACGGAAAAACGATTGTGTGTGACGAACTGAATGTTGGGGGAGCGATCGCGGCGTTGGCAGCGATCGGCGCGGCGGACGGAAAGCAGAGGATTTTCTTCGCCAGCAATACCCAGGCGTTCGAAGATCCGACCTGGATGCCGGACGGCAGCGGCCTGCTGGGAGTGGTGCGCGAGCAGAGTACAAACTTTAATCAGTCCCGTATCGCATATGTGTCTTTCCCAGAGGGCAAATTGTCTCCGGTTACCCACGATACCAACAGCTACTCCTATCTGAGCGTCGCCGTAAACGGGAAGACGTTAGCCACGGTGTTGAGCGAAAGCCGTTGGAACCTGTTTGTGATGCCGGCATCCGGAACCACCGCGCAGGGGCATAACCTCGCAGCAACCAATGCCGACACCAATTTCACCTGGACGCGGGACGGATTCCTCATCGCCGACCAGAACGCGGTTCTGAATCGTATTGATCCGGCAACCGGCAGCAAAACTACCATCACCACTCAAGAAGGCAAACCGGGCGGCAATCCCAATGCCTGCGCCAACGGCCGCTATCTGTTATTCGATCTCGGGCTTCCGGGAGGCGACAGCCAGAACAACGTGTGGCGCATCGACTTGCAGGGCGGCAGTCTTAAGCAGCTCACGCACGGCAAAGCTGACAACCACTCGGTATGTTCCTCAGACAGCCGCTGGGCGTATTACATTGAGCAAAAGGAAGAATCCACGCTGGCCCGCGTGCCAATTGATGGCGGGTCGCCGCAAACCGTCTCCAATCTGCCGATCAGCACCAGCCAGTTTGACGTTTCGCCGGATGGCAAGCTGGCGGCGTTTGGAACGCTGGAGCACTCTGGTGAACACAAAGAGCGGTTAGCGCTGGTAGATACAGATACCGGCCACGCCCGGGTTGTGGATTTTGAGCGCCTGCGCTTCGGGTTGTTACGCTTCAGCCCAGACGGCAAGGCCGTGGTTTATCCGGCGCGCGAAAACGGGGTTGACAATCTCTGGTTGCAGCCGCTGGATGGCTCCAAGGGCAGGCAGATCACCGACTTCACCTCGGAACGCATCTACGATTTTCACTCGTCGTTGGACAGAAAGCAGCTCGCCATTGTTCGTGGCCACACGGATTCGGATGTAGTGCTGATCCGCGACATGCAGAAGTGAGGGGGTTAAGTAATTGGGAAATTCCCGACTCTTTACGGATTTTCAATTACTCAATTACTAAATTGCCCAATTACCAAATAAAAAAGGCGGCCATTTCTGGCCGCCCTTTTGTTTCTCCGAATTGTTAGTTGCGAAGTGGTTTATGCACCCTTCACGTTCTCGGCCTGCCAGCCCTTGGGGCCTTTGACCACGTCGAACTGCACCTGCTGACCTTCCTGCAGGCTGCGGAAGCCGCTTGCCTGAATGGCCGAGAAGTGCACAAATACGTCCTCGCCGGTCTGGCGGCTGATAAACCCGTAGCCCTTGGCGTCGTTAAACCACTTCACTGTTCCTGTTTCCATGGTGTTGCATTGTTCCTTTTTCTTTGATGTAGCGCTGAAACTTTGGAAGGGTTCTTCTGCAGGCAGGTCACGCGCTGGTTGGCGGAGAAACTGGGTACTGCGAAGGAACTCTAAAGATCAAACGCAATTAAATTGTAAGGGAACAGTCTTCAAAAATCCACAATATTTCTCCGTTTACGCACTTAAGTACCTTTACATCAGCGGCTTACAATCGAGACCGAGCCGTCGCGCCGTCGCCGGGATTTGCCAACCACCGCGCAGAAGATACATGATCAGAGGAGATGCTTAAGCATACCGATTTCCGCAAGCTTCTGATTTTGCTCCTGCTCGCCACTCCGGCCTGGGCGGGGATTGTTGAAGATGTCCGCGCCGCCCTGGCGCAAAATAGCTTTTCCGCAGCCGAGGCGAGCCTCAACTCCTACCGCGCCAAGAACGGAGTCACGCCCGAATACATCGAGGCCTACTCGTGGATGGGACGCACGGCTCTTAGCGCTCACGACTACGATCACGCTGCAGCCTACGCCAAACAAACCAAAGACCTCGCGCTGGAGCAACTCAAGCAGCATCCGCTCGACTCCGAACCGCACTTACCGCTAGCCCTAGGCGCAGCCATCGAAGTCCAGTCGCAAACCCTAGCGGCTCGCGGCCAGCGCACCCAAGCCGTCGCGGTCCTGCAGAATGCGCTGCACGCGTACGGCAGTACTTCGATCCGCGCCCGCTTACAAAAGAATCTGAACCTGCTGTCGCTAGAAGGAAAACCCGCGCCCGCACTCCGCGCGGAACAGTTTCTCGGGTCGAAACCGCCCATCCTAGCCCAACTCAAGGGCTCGCCCGTGCTGCTTTTCTTCTGGGCCCACTGGTGTGGCGATTGCAAAGCGGAAGCGCCCATAATTACCCAACTGCGAACGGAGTTTGCCCCCAAGGGACTGACCGTCGTCGGTCCCACGAAACTCTACGGCTATACCGCGCAGGTGGAGCACGCTTCCCCCAGCGATGAACTCGCCTACATCGACGCCGTGCGCCACCGCTTCTACAGCGGACTGCTGGACATGCCCGTCCCCATCAGCAAGTACAACTTCGATGCCTATGGCGCTTCGACCACGCCCACGCTGGTCTTGCTCGACCGCTCAGGCAAGGTTGCGATGTATCATCCGGGGGCTTTGCCTTATGAGCAACTGCGGGCGGAGATTGAGAAAGTCGTGGCGCGCTGAGCGGCCTCAATCCGTTTGCACCTCACTCAACTGCCCCGTCTTCACATCGTAGACAAACCCTCGTACGGGAATGTGCTTCGGAATCCAGGGATGCGACTTCACTCGCCGCACCTGCTCCCGGACGTTCTCTTCCAGATCGTCAAACGCATGGAAGTGCACGGGCGTGCCGCTAGAAGTCCCCATCTTTTCCGCCAGCTTCTTCTTGAGTTCGTCCTCCTTCACTTTTAACAGTCCGCAGTCGGTATGGTTGATGATGATGAACTCCTGCGTGTCCAGCAGGTGATGCGAAACGATCAGCGACCGCAGCGCGTCGTCGGTGGCAATCCCACCGGCATTGCGGATCATATGCGCGTCCCCGGGATTCAATCCCAGGCAGCGTTCAAACAGGATTCTGGAATCCATGCAGGCCAGCACGGCCAACCGCCTCCGAGGCCGCACGGCTAGATTTCCCAAGTTGAAGTTCTTTACAAATCGCTCGTTGGCTTTCAGTAGTTCGTCGGCGACTGACAATTTCCGGCCCCCCTCATTTCGGTTTCAGCTGCAACTGAGCTTCTCAGCACTCCAGTTTCGGCCGCTGGTTGTCCTCCAGTTTAACCGCTACAATCGCCCCGTGAACCTCGACGACACCATCGTTGCCATCGCCACGCCTCCGGGCCGCGGCGGCATTGGCGTGGTTCGCATTGCGGGAGCGAGGGCGCGGGAGATCGCCGAACCAATACTGCGGCTTAAGCACGATCTGGAGCCGGGACACGCCACTTTCGGCGAACTAGTGGAGCCGTGCCATAAACATATTGGGACAGCCGAGCAAAGCTCCGCTGCTGGCTCTCGCATCGACGAAGTCGTCGTCACCTACTTCACCAAACCTCATTCCTACACCACCGACGATGTTGTCGAGATCGCCGCCCACGGCTCTCCAGTCGTGCTGCGGCACATCGTCGAGCTATCCGTAGCCGCCGGGGCGCGCCTCGCCGAGCCCGGAGAATTCACCATGCGCGCCTTCCTCAACGGCCGCATCGATCTCACCCAGGCGGAAGCGGTCCGCGACCTCATCGACTCCCAGACCCTCTACCAAGCAAAGATCGCCGCCCAGCAGCTGGAAGGCGCTCTATCGAAACGCTTGCAGCCAGTCAAACAGAAGCTGGTCGAGCTGATCGCTGTGCTGGAGGCTGGTATCGACTTTGCCGAAGACGACGTCTCTGTCCTTCCCAACCCAGCGATCCTCGAGCACATCGCCGCCGTCCGCCAGCCGCTTGAGCATTTGGCCGCCAGCTTCGCCTACGGCAAGATCGTGCACCAGGGACTTACCCTCGCCATCGTTGGCCGTCCGAACGTCGGCAAATCAAGCTTGTTCAACCGGCTGGTCGAGCGCGAGCGTGCCATCGTCACGGCAACTCCCGGCACCACGCGGGACCTGGTCAGCGAAACCGTCGCCATCGGCGGCATTCCCATCCAGCTTGTCGACACCGCCGGAATCCGGCAGGCCCTCGACGAAGCCGAGTCCATCGGAATTCGCAAATCAATGGAGGCTTTGGCGGACGCCGACTTGGTGCTAGTCGTGCTGGACGCATCGCAGCCGGCAACAACCGAAGACCATGCATTGCTGCAGCACGCGGAGAAACGTCCAACAATCGTGGTGGAAAACAAGTGCGACTTGGCCGCCGGTGGCTTGTGTTCAGTGGGTGGTGGCCAGTGTTCAAGGGTTCGTGCTTCGGCCTTGACGGGCGAAGGCATCGCCGAACTGCGCGCAGAAATTCTGCGCCATATCGGCGGCGAAACCGGAGCGCAGGCCGAGGCTGGCTTTCTTACCAACGTCCGTCATCAGGGCCTGGTGCAAGACTCACTGGCCGCGCTCGATGCCGCCAGCGGTGCGGTCGCGACCAGAGTCCCTCACGAAATGCTACTGCTCGATCTCTACAAAGCTCTCCGGCCGCTCGACGCCGTCACCGGCGCCACCACCACCGACGACATCCTAAATCTGATCTTCAGTACCTTCTGCATCGGCAAGTAGAGCAGCGTCGTGTGCGTTCCGAGAAGAGTCCCGTACTGCGCTCCACCGACACAATCACTTTTCAATATCGAAATAGATCTTTGTTGTGGCCCGGTAGTGGGCGATCTTCTTGCCGTCCAGTTCCATTTCTAATTCCGCAACTCGCGCCCACCTCAGGCCACGAACGGTTTTTGCCGCTTCGGCGACGGCGTTTTCAGCGGCCTTGGCAAAGCTCTGTTTGGAAGTTCCCACTATCTCAATCACTTTTTGCGTCATTGGTTCTCCTTTTGACTTCTCACCGTGGATTGTACCGCAGGTCTTCCTCGGCATCTCATCGGCCTCGCGGACGTTGGCGAACGTTCGGCGAGAGGATGTGCTCTCCGAAATCGGGTCGGCTATATCATCTTGCAGCGGGCGCTGCGAGGCGTACTATTTGGACATGAGCAGAATACGTCCAGAAAGCCCCGACTCGGACCCTTCTGATCGCTGGATCGCTGCCGATGTCCGGCTACGACAGGAGCCGGACGAGGACGACGATGAAGAGGAAGACGACAGCGAAGAAGACGATGACGCTGATGATGATGACGGAGACGACGGATACTCGGAGTAAGCGTATGGTCTGAACGTGTCCTTTCGCGGGGAATTAGATTGAGCTGATAACATTTGGTCGGCAAGAGCTCACTTCTGAGTATTGCTCTTGTAGTGTCGCCTGATTGGTCCAAGGACTCTGCCACATTGATAACGAAAACCCCTGCTTTAGGCCCACAACGCTCGATGCGCCCTGCCGCGGTCGGGAAGATGGGCGTGGCGGGCGTGTTGGTTTTATTCGCGTTGGTTTACGTAGGCTCGCTCTTTTCGCCCGGACTGCAAGACGACGCGGATTCCACACATGCCGAGGCCGCGCGCGAGATGTCCGTCACGCGCGATTACGTCACGCTGAAAGTAAATGGCAACCGCTATCTCGAGAAAGCCCCCTTGATGTATTGGGCGGTTTCCCTGTGCTATCTCTGCTTCGGGCCTAATGAGTTCTCTACCCACCTGGCAGTTGTGGTTTCGATGCTGCTGCTCGTGCTGCTGGCCATCCGCTGGGGACGCCGCGCATTCGGCGGCAGCGCCGCCATCTACGCTGGGCTGTTCGTCGCCACGGCAGCTGGCTGTTATCTCTTCACTCGCATCCTGATCCCGGAATCGATCCTTAGTCTTTTCATCGCCGCATCGTTCTACTTTTTCGTCACCGCGCTGGAAGACCGCAACCCGTGGCGCTGGTACAGCGGCTATGCTTGTCTGGCGCTGGCGGTGCTTACCAAGGGTCTGCTCGCCATCGTTGTCGTGGGATTGGCCCTGCTGCTTTACCTTGGCATCAGCGGAGAATGGCGCCGCTGGCGTGAGTTCCATCTGTTCACCGGGACGTTGCTCTTCCTACTAATCGCGGCGCCATGGCACATTCTCGCCGGCATATGTAATCCGCGATTCTTCTGGTTTTACTTCGTGAACGAACACTTTATGCGCTTCCTCGGCAAGCGCATCCCGAAAGACTACAACAAGCAAACCAACTCACTCTACTGGACGCTTCACCTCGTATGGCTATTCCCCTGGAGCCTGTACCTGCCAGTGGCTCTGCGGCGGCCGATCACAACATGGATGGCACGCCGCAAAGGCGGCGATAAGGCTCCACGCAAACCGCTGGATTTCCGTTCCCGAACGGAATTAATTTGCCTGGCATGGGCCGGAGTTACGCTCGTCTTCTTTTCGTTTTCCACCAATCAGGAGTACTACACGTTTCCCGCCTACTTGCCGATTCTGTTGCTGATTGCAGAGAGGCTCGCGGATGAAGAAGAATGGGGCTCCCGGAGCTGGCTTCTGTGGAGTTCCGGCGTGCTCGCCGTGATCTGCATCGCAATCTCGATCGTGCTGGCGACAGGGCTGTGGAACTCGCGGCACCTGCCGTTCGTGCCCGACATTGGCACGGTGCTCGCCAAGCCCGACCTGCAAGCGGAGACACTCTCGATGGGGCACATGCTGGATCTGACGGGAGAGTCGTTCGCGGCTCTGCGCCTTCCCGCCGTGCTGGCCGCCATCGTCCTCTTAATAGGACCTGCCCTCGCCTTCTGGCTGCGGCGGCGCGGTGCACACTTCGCCGCTACCTGGACTACGGCCGCCACGATGGCGGTCTTCCTGATCGCGGCGCACATCGCTCTCGTACGCTTTGACCCTTTCCTGGGATCGCGAACCATGGCGCGACAGATTGCTCCCGAACTGCGGCCTACGGACCATGTGATGATTTATGGCGACCAATCGTTTGGATCGTCGTTACTGTTCTACCTGCGACGGCCAATTGAACTGGTCAATGGCAATACGACGTCCATGTGGTGGGGCTCGACATATCTCGATGCCCCGCACATTTTCCTGGACGATCAGGATCTGCACCGCGTGTGGAACTCTCCCCAGCGGGTTTTTCTTTTTGTGCCGCAGCACGAGCGCGCGAAGGTCGAGGCACTACTGCCGGGGCCGCTGCAGGTGGCCAGCGAAGCCTCAGGCAAGGTGATCTTCACGAACCATCCGTGACGTCGTGCAGCTGGAAACTAATGGCGGGTGACTAGAGAAATTCTCTGCCGCTCTGTGGGCAGCGAGTAGCCAGACTGAACCGCGTCCTTGCGGAACATCTGGACGGTTTCCTGCGAGAACTCGTGCAGATCTTTGCCCACGAGTGGGAGTTTCTTCAGAACATCGGCGGTGGCCGTGATGACATGGCAGCCGATCTCATCGGCCTGGAATACATTGAGCAGTTCGCGCGGACTGGCCCAGATCAGTTGCGCGTTCACTTCATTCACCATGGCTACAGCTTCGCGCATCAGCGGTACGGGGTCGCGGCCGGTATCGGCGATGCGCCCGGCGAAAACGGAAACATAAGCGGGCGCCTGCAATACTGCGCAAACGCTCCGCACTTGCTCCAGCGTGAGCAGTGCAGTCACGTTCAACTGAATTCCTTCGCCAGAAAGATGCCGGACAAGATCGTAGGTCGGTTTTCCATTCGTATTCATGACTGGAATCTTGACGAACACATTCTTGCCCCAAGCCGCGATGTGCCGCGCCTGCTCTTCCATCTCCGGTTCTTCGTCGGCAAACACTTCGAATGAAATTGGACGGTCCTGAATGTTGGCCAGCATGTCGAGTGCGAACCCCTGATAGTCCGTAACTCCCGTGGCTCGCATCAGCGTGGGATTCGTGGTGAAACCCTTGATATGCGGCTGGCGGTATAGTTCCAGCATGCTGGCCTTGTCAGCCCCGTCCGCGAAGATTTGCACGCGCAGGTCGGACACAGACTTCATGATGGACTCACTCCTTTGGGCGTGGAACGGATGATCCAGTCAGCCGCTTCGCGGAGGGACCCTACGCGCAAGTCAGGAACGCGATCTGGAGGTCGCTCCGAATAGCCATAATCGATAAGAATAGTCTTACATCCCGCATTATAACCGGCTTCGATGTCCCGCCATCGGTCACCCACCATGAAACTAGCTGAGAGGTCCACGTTATGCTTTCGGGCCGCTTCGAGAAGCATTCCCGGCAGTGGTTTACGACAGTCACACTTGTCCGCATCGCTGTGAGTGCAGACCAGAATATCGTCGATAGGAAGACGGTCGGACAAAAGCTTGTGCATTGCGTCAAGTGCCTGCCGCGACTGCTTACCACGCCCAACGTCGGGCTGGTTCGTCACCACCAGCAGTTCGTAGCCATGCTGTTTCAATTCGTGCAAAGCTTCGGGAACACCGGGAAGCACTTCCAACTCTTGCAACGTCGGCGGGGGCACCGGCTTGCCGTCGCGAACAAAAGCCCGGTTGATCACACCATCGCGGTCAAGGAACACGGCGCGGTGCTTGCCGCTCGATACCATCGATTCCCACTTCGTTGCCTGCATCTTCACCGCCGGATGCGAAACCAGTAAATGCCAGATCACTGCCTGGAACGCCTCGGTGTGCGGAGTGATGTGTGCAGGGTTCACCGTAGGAATCAGCACGCAGGCGTCGGCAACTTTTGCCGTGTAACCGCCGTCGCGGCCAACTATGCCAATGATCTTCGCACCCACCGACTTCGCGTACTTCAGAGCGGCCACCAAGTTCGGACTAACGTTCTGCTCAACATTCCCGCCACCCACCGAGAGAATGAGCAGCAAATCGTCGGCTCGCAGCCGACTGGTGCGCAACCAGCTATCGAAGATCGAACTCCAGCCTTCATCATTGGTGCGCGCCGTCAACTCCGATACATTGTCGGT
>PMXH01000409.1 GCA_003165855.1 Acidobacteriaceae bacterium
CCCCCCCCCCTATCCGGATTCTGTGGCTAAATTCCTCTAAGGAAAGGGTTTATCGTGAGGCGTCTGCGCCAAATATATCATTCCATTGAGGATCGCCGCAGATTCGTCAGGGTAAAGGGGTTAGGCTGAGTTTTTGCGTCGGCTGGCCTTTTTGCGGCGATTTCTCTTCAGGAATTGTGGATGGGCTCTGGTCCATTCATTCCCAGTGTGCGCCGGATTGGGGTAATGATCTGCAAATCGGGGAGGTTTTTTTGGGCACGCTGGCGGCACCGCACGAAGAAACGGGCGTGCGTCGATCTAATCCCTCAGAGGTGATCCGGTCTTCGACTTGTATCCTCTTGAGTCCCAGTTGAGTCTGAATTTGACCAAGAATCTTTATCCTGCCGTGTCGATGATTTGATAGCATCCGACAACTGAGGTAAGTTCCCCATGCTGCAATCCAGAAGGTGGGTGACCGTTGCGGTGGTCACGCTGCTAGCCTTGCAAGTTTTTCAGATTGTCGTGGTCCTCCATCAGGAATCTCTCACCTACGATGAACCCGACCACATGTATGCCGGTTACCGGATGTGGAAGAACGGCGACTATGGTTTGAACCCTGAGCATCCACCGCTGGTCAAATTGCTTGCTACAGTGCCGGTGCTGGGAGAGAACCTGTGGGTTCCTCCGCTTCGTGGCATTTACTTCAAGGGCGAAGCCTATGCCGGCGGCTCGGCATGGCTCGCCCACAACGACGGCGGGACCCAGCGACTCGTTTTTCGCATGCGCCTATCCGCGGCGTTGCTGGCTCTTGCACTCTCGCTGGTCGTCTTTTTTGCGGCACGTGAATGGTTCGGAACCACGGCCGCGCTGGTTGCCATGACGCTGGTTGTCTTCGACCCCAACATCCTGGCTCACTCTGGCCTGGTGACGACCGATGTTGGCGCCACTCTCTTTTTTCTTGCGGGTCTCTGGGCCTTCTATCGCTATGTCAAGCAGCCCGGCCTGTTGCGTCTCGCAATCGCGGGCGTTGTTTTAGGCTTGTTGCTCGCAACCAAGCATTCGGGAGTCATGCTGGGCCCCATGCTGCTGGTGCTGGTGGGCTGGGAAGTGATTGTTGCGCCCAAAGGCACTCATTTACGCACCGCGCTGCGACTGGGAGGTGCATATGTGGCCATGGTCCTGGTGGCCGTCGGGGTGCTGTGGGCCTTCTATGGATTCCGTTACGCGGCGCGGCCTGCCGGCCTGCAGTTGGTTCCCACTTTGGAGGCGTACCGGCAACAACTGAAGCCGTTCGATGCAGGCGTGATCTGGTGGATGGCGTGCCTGCACCTCCTGCCCGAGTCGTACCTGATGGGCATGGTGGATATTCGCGCGTTTGCCAAGAACTTCACGACCTTTGTCCTGGGCAACTGGTACCCGCATGGCGTCTGGTGGTATTTCCCGGCAGCCATCGCCATCAAGACCACGCTGGGGATGCTCGCCCTCGTCGTTCTTGCCGGATTCGCCATCGTCACCGGCAAATTGGGCAAAGGGCCCAATCACTCCCGCGCCCTGGTGTATGTGCTCTTTGTCTGGGTTGCCTACCTGGTCACGGCCGGGGCGAACGGACTCAACATCGGCGTACGCCACATCCTGCCGCTCTATGCGTTGGCGGCGGTGATTGCCGGGGCGGGCGTGGCCGCGCTGGCCCCCTTATCGAACAAATGGAAATGGGTTTGCAGCGTGCTCATAGCGGCCCACGTTGTTTCCGCGCTGAGCACCTTTCCCAACTCCCTCGCCTATGCCAACGAGGCTTGGGGCGGACCCCGGAAAACATACCTTTTGCTGAACGATTCCAACGTGGACTGGGGCAGCCAGCTTTACCAGGTCAAGGCATGGGAGGACAGGCACCTGGGTGAGGACTGCTGGTTTGCCTATACGGTGCGCCCATTTATTCTGCCCGAGACCTACGGGGTGCATTGCCACATCCTTCCCAACGGGCTGGGGGGCGCAGGGAAGGAGTTGGTGCCCACTGTGATTCATGGAGCAGTGCTGCTCAGCGCCGCGGAAGTAGACGGCGGCCTATGGCCGAGCAAGGAGATGAACCCCTACCGCGCATTCCAGACCATGAAGCCCGATGAAGAGATCGACTACGGCGTCCTGGTCTACCGCGGCGATGTGCACATGGAGGCCACCGGAGGCATAAGCCGCGCTTTCCTCGCCTACAATCTGCTTATGGAAAAGAAGCCGCAAGAGGCATTGCCGCTGGCCGAAGAGGCGGTCAGGCTGGCGCCCGACCAGCTCTACCCGCAATGGACATTGGGAGACGCCGCGGCTGCGGTCGGCAAAAAGGATGAAGCTCGCGCCGCCTACCAGGCTGCGATCGTCGCTACGGGCAGTCTTGATCCGGAGCGGCAGAAGGACTATGTGAAGCAGATTCAGGCCAGCTTGAGTAAGCTCTGACTCCATATTGGGTGAGGAAATCGCGGCTTCCAACAAACTGGAGTGAAGCCGTGATTCCCGTTTGCTGCCGTCCGCCATTTTCCAATTCACCTGAGCCGGATTGATCACGCACCGGGAGATTGCCCCGCGGTGCAGTCCT
>PMXH01000230.1:0-4167 GCA_003165855.1 Acidobacteriaceae bacterium
GCGCAGCGAGGGACCCTGGTGTTTGCCGGCGGTGGCAACATAGGCGGTGCAGGCAAGAACCAAGGTCCCTCGCTGCGCTCGGGATGACATGCGTGTTTTGGATTGGTGCTTGGATTGGTGCGTATGAGTGTTGCAGAGCAAACACCCGTTGTGGAAAAAGTGTCTCCTGGGAGGCGTCCGCCCAGACGAAACGGACGCTGGGCAGGATACCTTCATCTGCTGGGCGCGCGCATGCTGGAGTTGAAGCGCGAACCGGAAGTTGTGTTCTGGGTATTCGTGTTTCCTTTGTTGCTTGCTTTGGGCCTGGGGATTGCCTTCCGCAACAAGCCGGGCGATGCGTCGTCGGTTGCGATTGTTTCGGGAGCAGGAGCGCAGCAGGCGCAGGCCATGTTGCAGCATTCTCCGCAGCAGGCATCGTTCAAAGTGAATGTGGTGGACGATGTTGCGGCACGCAAGGGTTTCCGCCTGGGGAAGTATGACCTTGTGATCGAGCCGGATGGCGCCGGAGGACTTCGGTATCGCTACGACCCGGCGCGTCCGGAAAGCGTGATGGCTCGGGCCGAAGTAGACGATGCGCTGCAGACGGCGGCCGGGCGCAAAGATGTTGTCACAACGACGATTGTGACCTCGTCCGAGCCGGGTTCGCGCTACATCGACTTTCTGATTCCTGGTTTGCTCGGCATGAACCTGATGAACTCCGGCATGTGGGGCATCGGGTTTGCGCTGGTGGATATGCGGCAGCGCAAACTGCTCAAGCGCTTTGTGGGAACTCCCATGCGGCGCTCGGATTTTCTGTTGGCACTGATGTCAAGCCGGCTGGTGCTGATGATTATCGAAATCGGATTGTTGTTGACGCTCGGGGTCATCGTGTTCCACATGAAGGTATTGGGATCGATATTCGCGATCGTGCTACTGGGTGCTGTGGGAGCCTTGTGCTTTGGTGGAGTTGGATTGGTGACCGCGAGCCGGGCACAAAAAATCGAAAGCGTGAGCGGCCTCATGAACCTTGTCATGATGCCGATGTGGATTTTCTCCGGAGTGTTCTTTTCCTACGAGAGGTTTCCGGCAGTGATACAGCCGCTAATCAAGGCGCTGCCGTTGACGGCGCTAAACGATGCGCTGCGGGCGAGCATTCTGGAGGGCACGCCGCTGATCCATCAGTGGCCGCGGTTGCTGGTGATGCTGCTGTGGGGAGGAATCTCGTTCATGCTGGCGCTAAAGTGGTTTCGCTGGACTTAGTCCGAGACTGACTGATCTGGTCCATCCAAGTTGTTTCCCGAAGCGTGGGCCTCGTCCGCAAGTTTTTGGGAGAAGTTACGAACGAGGCCGGCTGCGGTGCTTGCGAAGCATTGCTTCTACTTATGACTTCACTAGCTTGGCGGCTGCCTTTCGGACTTTCGCCCAGCGTAGTTTTTGTGCTTCGGCAATACGCCTGCGGGCGTCCTTGCTCAAGGTACGTCCCGTCTTCTTGAGTTTCTTCCCGCCGGCGTGGCCGAGTGCATCAAGCGCTTTCCCTACTTGTCCAATCTCTTTTTCGAGACGGGAATACTCTTTTTGCAGGGAAGCAACCACTTTGTTCATCATCATTAACACCCCCTTGGTAAGTAAGGCTAACACGGGAAGACATTCTGTTGGGATTTCCTTCCAATGAACCTAAGTCCCCCAAGCTGCGCCCAGAGCCGATTTGGGAAGACCGCGGGTTGGGAGATCGAAGAGAACCGCGCGGTTCGTTCTTACCCAGCGCCGATGGTAGATAAGAAGCGCGGAGCCTGACGGGCTTTTGTGGTTTGTTCGAAAGCGAAGGCCAGACGGATGAGAGTCGGCTCGCTCCAGGCGCGCCCGAAGAAAGAGATTCCGACCGGCAGGCCGGAGATAAATCCGGCGGTCACGTTGATATTGGGGTAGCCGGCGACGGCGGCAGTATTGGAGCTTCCCCCTGCTACGTGATCGCCGTTGACCAGGTCCGTGATCCAGGCGGGGCCACCTGTGGGGGCGACAATGGCATCGAGATGGTACTTGTCCATGGTGGCATCAATGCCCTCGGTGCGGGCGAGTTGGTGGTTCTTCTCGATCGCGTCGAGATACGCCTTCTCGGTGAGCGGGCCTTTGGCTTCGGCCTTCAAGAATAGGTCCTGACCGAAGTAAGGCATTTCTTTCTGATGATTGCGGTCGTTGAAGTCGATGATGTCCCTCAGCGTGCGGACCGGAGCATTGGGGCCGAGGCCGGCGAGATAGGCGTTCAAGTCGGCCTTAAGTTCGTACATAAATACCAATAGCTCGCTTTCATCGAACTTACCCAGAGTTTCAATGTCAGCGGGATCAATCAGGATGGCTCCTTGTTTCTTCATGGTATCGAGCGATTGTTCCATCAGAGCGTCGACAGTATCGCTAAAGCCGAAGTATTTCCTGGCCACGCCGATGCGGGTCCCTTTAAGACCGTTGGGGTCGCAGAACTGAGTGTAGTCCGTGAGTGACTTGCCTTGACTGGCGGCGGTGGCGGGGTCGCGGGGATCGACACCCGTGAGGGCGCCCAGCATAACCGCGGCGTCGCGTACCGTGCGGCAAAGCGGGCCTGCGCCGTCCTGGCTGTGCGAGATAGGAATAATGCCACTCCGACTTATAAGGCCCACGGTGGGCTTAATGCCGGCAATCCCGTTCGACGACGCGGGACAGACGATGGAGCCATCCGTCTCGGTGCCGATGGCGGCGGCGCAAAGATTGGCTGATACTCCGGCGCCCGATCCTGAACTGGAACCACAGGGATTGCGGTCAAGCGCGTAGGGATTTTTGGTGAGGCCTCCACGGCCGCTCCAGCCGCTGGTGGAGTGGCTGGAGCGAATATTGGCCCACTCGCTGAGGTTGGTCTTGCCCAGGATGACCGCTCCGGCGGCGCGCAGCTTCTGCGCGACGAATGAGTCCCGCGGCGGCTTGGAGCCGACCAGAGCGAGCGAACCGGCCGTCGTCATCATCCTGTCCGCAGTGTCGATATTGTCTTTAATAAGCACGGGGACGCCGTGCAGCAGGCCCCGCGGGCCTTTGATCTTGCGTTCCTGATCGAGCGTGTCGGCGATGGCGAGCGCGTCGGGATTTAATTCGATAACGCTGTTGATCGCGGGACCTTGCTTGTCAATCTCTGCGATGCGGGTAGAGTACTTTTCAACCAGGGAGCGGGCGGTGAACTTGCCAGACTTCATTCCATCCTGCAAGTCAGCGATCGTAGTCTCGTCGAGCTCGAAGGGTTGGACGTGAGGAGCGGGCGCGGACGACGCATCTTTGCTGGATGCAGTCGCCCTCGCGGATGCCATCTCCCGCGCCGCTCCGAGCGCGGGATAGAGGGGAGTCAGGGTTGCGGCTGCGCTGCCGATCACAGTGGCTTTCAGAAAAGAGCGGCGGTTGGCGGCAAGCTTCGCATCAATGTGATTTCGAGCCATGATTCGAAAAGTCCTCTAAGTTGGGAGGTAGCGGCAAATGGCAACGAACATAATAATCCACTCGGAGAGGCTGCGCGGGCCTATCCGAACTGAAGGAATCCAGGAACTGCACGAGGAGGTCTGGGGGGGAATCAATGCCAGATTAGAAGATTTTTCGCGCTTTTTTCTTGCAACGTGTATAATAAAGCTCAGCTAAGTTTGACTCACAAGCAATTGAAGGTCGGTATCGCCAACCAGCGTCACCCCCTCACTAGCAGCGAATCTTCTCAGCACAATCTAAAAGAAACAGGAATAGGACTATCAATGGCAGAACAAGGAACAGTNNGGAACAGTGAAGTGGTTTAACGACGCCAAGGGCTATGGCTTTATCAGCCGTCAAAATGGCGAGGACGTTTTCGTGCATTTCTCCGCGATTCAGGCTGGCGGCTTCCGCAGCCTGCAAGAAGGCCAAACCGTGCAGTTCGACGTGACCAAGGGCCCCAAGGGCTGGCAAGCGGAGAACGTCCAAGCGGTCTAAGTGACCACGCTTCCGAAGCGATAACCTAAAATGCCCGGTATCCGAAAGGATTTCGGGCATTTTTTGTGTCTTCGTCCTAGGGGAATGTCTGCCAGGCCAGCAGACTTGCAACGGGGGTGCGAATCAGGTCCTGGCTGGATCTAGTCCGGAGAGCGGCTCTATCTTCGTCGCCACCAGTATTTCCAGCAAAGTGGCGGTGCCGCGAACGCTTCCCGAGAT
>PMXH01000230.1:4216-4375 GCA_003165855.1 Acidobacteriaceae bacterium
TCACTTCCCGCAGGAACGCGATGCGCGCACCCCGTATCCCGTCCGAGGTTTTGAGTCGGACGTGAAAACCGAGGCGATCCACCGAAGTCATTACGGCTTCCTCGGACTCCAAGCCAGCCAACACTCGGGCCAGCAGGACGAGCGCATCCTTGTGGTCGG
>PMXH01000261.1:0-282 GCA_003165855.1 Acidobacteriaceae bacterium
CATCGTCGCCGAACCCATTGCCGCGGAATTCGAGCGTAAATTCGTCACTCGCATGAAGAATCTGCGCGTCGGAGATCCGTTCGACGAAAAGACGGAACTGGGTCCGCTGGCCACCGCCGACGCCGTCACCTCGCTCGATGCCGACGTGCAGAAAACCGTAAAAGCCGGTGCCAAACTCTTAACCGGCGGCCATCCTCTGAAGCAGCCGGGCAACTACTATGCGCCAACGGTTTTGACGGACATTCCGAAAGAGTCGCCGGCCTACCGCGAAGAATTCTTCGG
>PMXH01000261.1:388-11369 GCA_003165855.1 Acidobacteriaceae bacterium
AACGGCTTCTCCAGGAATGCAGCCTCCGGCATCAATACATCACGCAAAGCAGCCAGATCGGCGGTGTATCCCGACATGAACAACGAGCGAATATCCGGACGGACTGTCTTGATCTGTTCCACGAGGTCAATTCCGCTTTTTCCGGGCATGATGAGGTCCGTGAGCAGCAGATCGATCGCTGGTTCCGGAGTCTGGACGATGACCAGCGCGGCTTCCGCACTTTTTGCTTCGAGGACCCGGTAACCCGCCTCTTGCAGCATTCTGACTACGAGTTCGCGCAGAGGCTTATCATCTTCCACCACCAGGATGGTCTCCGATCCTCCCGGAAATTCCGCCGCCTCATCGTGGTGAACCAGAGGGTCGGCTTTCTCAGCCACTCTCGGAAAGTGAATCTTGAACGTTGTGCCCTTGCCCAATTCGCTGTACACCCAGATGTTGCCTCCGTTCTGCTTCACAATTCCGTCTACGGTCGAGAGTCCCAGCCCGGTGCCCAGACCAACTCCCTTGGTGGTAAAGAAAGGCTCGAAGATCTGCGATTTTGTGGCTTCGTTCATCCCGCAGCCGGTGTCACTAACGGTCAAAACGACATGCTTTCCGATCTGGGAATCCGGGTGCTGGGAAGCGTAGAGTTCGTCGACTTCCGCATGCCCTGTCGCGATGACGATCTCGCCGCCGCTCGGCATCGCATCGCGTGCGTTTACCACCAGATTCATCAGGATCTGCTCAATCTGACCCGGGTCGGCCTTGATGCAGTCAATCGGGACCGTCGGCCGGAACGAAACCGCAATATCCTCGCTGACCATTCGCAGCAACAGGCTCATCACGCTGCCCACCACTTCATTGAGGTCCAGGATTTTGGGAAAGACAACCTGCCGCCGGCTAAACGCCAGAAGCTGCCGCGTCAGCAAGACTGCCCGGTTCGACGCTTTCTTGATTTGCACTAGATACCTATTCAACAGGCTTTCCGGTTCAACCAGACCCAGCGACAAATCGCTGTAACCAATAATCACGCCCAGCATGTTGTTGAAATCATGCGCCACACCCCCGGCCAACCGACCTACCGCTTCCATTTTCTGGGCTTGGCGGAACTGCGCTTCCAGTCGCCGGGTCTCTGTGATGTCGCGCGTAATCGCCAGTACACAGGGTTGTCCGTCGAGATCGATGCGTTCCGCCGACACGTCCGCTTCCCGAATCTGTCCCGCGGCGGTTGTGTATTGCGTATGGAACCCGGTAACCCGTCCGCTTTCCGCCAACTGCTGGATCATCTCCAAACGAAGCGACGGTTGTGCCCAAATGCCCAGATCCGAAGCGGTGCGCCCAATCATATCTTTTCGCTCGTACCCAAGCATCTGGAGGAATGCCTCGTTCACGTCCAGATACCGCCCGTCCCCTTCCGTCGAAATCGCCATTGGCAGCGGGCAACTGCGAAAGGCTTTGCTGAACCTCTCTTCCGATTTGCGCAACTCCTCCTGCGCCCGCTTGCGCTCGGTGATGTCCTGCAAGACACAGGCGATTCGATCGATGCCCGTGAAACTTTCGATGGGGAAATACGACACAAAAAAGTCTCTCTCACCCAGTTTGGGATACTCATGACGGAACTCATATTGAACGATTTTCCCCCGGAAACATTCGTCCATCTTTCCTTTAACGAGCGGTTCAAAGATCTCTCTCGTCACCACTTCCTCGACGAGGCGGCCGATGACCTGTTCCCGCTCCATGCATCGATAGTGCAGAAACGCGCGATTGGCAATCACGTAGCGGTATTCGCGGTCCACCACCACGATCATCTCTTCCAAGCCTTCCACCACTCTCTCGTATTCCCGCAGTGTTTTCTCAGTCCGCTTGCGGGCGGTGATGTCGTGGGCAATGGTAGAGGCGCCCACAATCCGGCCTTCGGGATCCCGCACCGGCGAGAGGATCAGCGACACATGAATGAGCCGCCCATCCTTGTGCCGGCGGACGGTTTCCTCGTGAGTCACCAAGCGTCCCGCAGCAGTCTCCTGCAAGAATTGCTTCGCTTCCTCCCGCAGTTCGGGTGGAATGATGGTGGAGACCGGTTTGCCTACGATTTCCTCGGCCTTATATCCGTAGAGCGCTTCGGCATTAGGATTCCAACTGATAATGGTGCCCGACATATCTTTGCTGAAAATGGTCTCGTCATAAGAAGCCACAATGGCCGCTAGATCATAGTTGCGCCGTTTGGCGTCGCGGCGTTCCTGATCAACCCGGTTGAGCCACATCGCACTCACCCACAGCAGCACGGAGAACGCCACTACTTCGCTCAAGGCATGGACGGCAACTCCAAATTCCGTGCCATAAAGCCCGGCAAATTCACCGCGCCACCGAACCCAGCCGAATAATATCGGTAGCCCGACCACCAAAGGCAACCCTCGACGCGCCAGGACACCACCGATGTACTTGCTGGTAAGGGTTGCCATTAACCCAAGAGTCGGCCGTAGCGCCAGAATAGCCAGTCCCATCACAACGAACAGGAGGGCCGTCTGGAGCGCTACTGGAGAGTAAGGCACGATGCTGTAGAGCGAACGAACACCGAGCAGATAGCCGACGCATGCGACAAATCCGTTCAGAGCTGTGAATACGGACAGGGATTGCGCCAGGTAAAACCTGCGGGTCGTCACCAATGCCATGCTGACAGCCAGAAGCGAGAAGCCGAGTGCGGTCGCTGCCGGCATACGTCCGGGATGCAGGACTCCCGTGGCCAGAAGGCTTCTATGAAACAGAACTTCATCGATGCCCAGCTTCCAATGGAAGAGACTTTCTGCGAGGGTCAGCAGGCCCATCAAAGCAACCGCACCGCTCAGAACTTGTCCCGCGCGGAGTCGAATGCGCGGGATGCCTGGTTCGCCTTGGCGTAGCTGAATCAACCAGAGAGAGAGTCCGGCGAGCACAAAGCATAAGGCGGCGTTGGGCTGCATTGCGACCAGCCCGGGAAAGGCGCCGGTGAGCGCGGGAATGCCGAGCAACCATCCCAGAAGTCCGAGAGTCCCGACAAGCATGGTCGCTGCGCTCGCTGCCCGCGCGAATAGCCTGCAGTTCCGAATGTCACGGGACTCGGACGGGGTACTCACAGCGACCTCTCGTTAATCGCGCCAGAGCCCGAGGCGTGGGGGAAAATCTGCCCTGGCTCTACCAGAACCTGCGCTATAGATGGACCTACAGACCAGTATGCGCCCGCGCGGGCGGCAGGTCTATCACTATCGGTCGGATTGCCGAAAAGGAATACTTTCGATAAAGCGAATCCAGCCGCATTCAGAAGCTTGCGGTGAACCATCCTGGGGCTGTCACTTGGAACAGTTACCCCATCCTGCGGCAAAGAAGAGAACAGATACACCCGGGTGAACAGCCCCATACAACCTCGATACTTGCGCAGCTCACCTCCTGTTAACTGACCCCCAAGCGGTGCACTTTTAGAGTACACGGGACCGAACCTTTGGGGTGGGTGATGCGGGTCATTTTGGGACAAAACTGCCTTGGTTTTCCCGTTTTGGGAATGGGGATCTTGTCTTCATTCGCGAGAGCTATTAGCGGGGTGCTAGAGGATTCCCCGTGGTGCAATCAAGTCATAACAAATGGGTTCTCGTACCGGACTGCACTCCAGGAGGGGAAGGCGCAGGAACGGACTTGGAGTTAGCGCATATTTTCGCTGGCCTCCACGCGTCCGCAGGCGGAGATACAGGAGTGCAAACGGTGAGCGGCTCACTGCCTCAGCGTCAGCCCGTTGAGCACAGCTTGCTGCTTGGCAATCAACAACTGAACCCCCTGACGAGCGAAAGCGAGCATCTTCGCGAACTGCGCCTCGTCGAATGCCTGCCGTTCGGCGGTGGCCTGCACTTCCACCATCTTGTGCCCGGCAGTCATCACAAAATTCATGTCCACATCGGCGCGGGAATCTTCTTCATAGCAAAGGTCGAGCAGGATTTCTCCGTCCACTATTCCCACGCTCACCGCGGCCACAAAATCCTTCAGCGGAACCGAAGTCAACGTTCCGGCTTCCACCAGCTTTTCCAGTGCCAGCCCCAACGCGACGAATGCACCCGTGATCGCAGCCGTGCGCGTGCCTCCGTCGGCCTGAATCACGTCGCAGTCAATCCAGATGGTGCGCTCGCCCAGGCGCGCCAGATCGGTTACCGCGCGCAGCGAGCGTCCAATCAAGCGCTGGATCTCATGGGTGCGCCCGCTTTGCCGCCCCTTGGCCACTTCCCGCGGCGTCCGCGTCAAAGTGGCGCGCGGAATCATCGCATACTCGCTCGAGATCCATCCCTTGCCTGAGTTCCTTAGAAACGAGGGCACCGTCTCTTCGATGGAGGCGGTACAAATCACTCGCGTGTTGCCTACCTCAATGAGGACTGACCCTTCGGCGGTGGTAATGAAATCTGGAGTGATTACGACGGGACGCAACTGGTCGATAGCGCGATTGTCCGAGCGATAGAACATAAGCGAGGATTGTAAACGATGCGGCTCGCGGAATCCGCGATGATCGTGTGGAGCACGGCAGACTCGGCGGTTCAGCGAACCCGGCGAGGCAGTGGCTTTGTGATTCCAATCACGCGCTTCGACTCACCTTTACAAAACTCTTCTCACCTTTTCAATTCTTCACCAATCTCTATGCAACTTCCCGGGCGCATTGCGGTTTACTGAGCCAGGGCGTGCACTCCACTTCTCAAGCGCCACCCGAGTTGAAGGCGTCAGCCTCCAATGGAGTTGAACAGGAGGTACCACATGTCTGGCAACGATGGCTGTCTTCGTACAGTGTCGAGCTTGGTCTCCTTCTTATCTCTGGCCAAGACAAGAATCAAACAAAACCTCGCCTTCACCACCATTCTGTTCGTTACGTTGTCTTCGTCTTCTGTTGCGCAGTTGCAGACTGCCTCGCAATGGGATTCGCAAACCACTCCGCCCGACGCGCTCGCATCCGCAAAACCGGCGTCTGGAGCCACCTCCATCACCGTTCCCGCCGGGACGAGCATTGCTCTGGTGCTGACTCATCCGATCCAGAGCCGATACATTCATCGCGGAGACGACATCTATGCCCAAGTCATTTCTCCCATCGCTTCGGGCAACCGAGTCGTCATCCCCGAGGGCATACTCGTTCAAGGCAAAGTGGATAAGCTCGGCCGCAATGGCGGCCGCGGCGAACTCTATCTTCAATCGATGTCGATCACCTACCCCGACGGCTACGTCGCTACCGTCTCTGGACCCATCATTCTCGAGAGCGATGACGGCTACGCCCTCAAAGATCCCGGCAGCGGCCGCATCTTCGGGGCCGTCGCGATGCCCTTAGCGGGGGCGGGTTTGGGAGCATTGATCGGCCACTCCGCCGCCAGTTCGCAACCGAACACCATCACCAGCACTCTGCCGCCCGGCTGCACCGGACCGCCGCCGGGTTGTTTGACGTCGAGCGTAACGGGGCCGCCTGACAAGGGAAAAGACACGGTGATTGGCGCGGCGATTGGCGGGGGCATCGGCTTCGTGGCCTTCTTACTGCTTGCCACCAGTTCCCACCATTTTTTCCTCGACGTTGGTTCTCCCGTCGAGATGGTCTTGCAGCATCCCCTAATCCTGGAGGAGGAACAGACTGCCGACGCCGTCCGTGACTCCGAACAGCGCCCAGTTCCGCAACAACCCATCGCTCAGCGTCCTCAACCGCCGCCACCGCCGCCTTACACCGACCCCGGCATCTGCTACACACCCGGCACACCGGGGACGCCCGACATAGACATTCCGGGAACGCCGGCCACCGACGGCTCGCCGGGAACTCCAGCTACACACATCCCCGGCATCCCCGCAACTCCGCCCACGCCACACCCATGCCCGTGATTCGCAATCGGAGCGCGGGTTGTAGGATCGCAAGGGCGCGGCGCAATCCGCGCCTTGGTGCTCTGTAGCGCTCCCGCACTTCTTCCGCGGCAGCCTAAGTCTTTGTGGGTGGATTGTCTTTCGGAGCATCGGCATCCCGTTGCTCTTCTTCCGAGTCAGCAGGGTCAGTGGGCAACTCCACCAGGTGAGCCCGTTCCAGGGCGCGGAAGTACGCCGGGCGGGAATGGCGGTAATGATCGGCCGGGACTTTGCCGTTGAGCCAGGCCGTATCCATGGGATAGACCAGAGGATCAAAGATCACCATGTAGAAATGCCACAGCAGGATCGAGAACGTCGCGAGTAGCGCCTCATAGTAGTGCACTGCGGTCGCCGCATCCGATACCCACTTGGGGAAATGGCGCAGAGTGAAATTGTTAAACCACAACAGACAGCCGGAGACCGTCATCACCACCGTGCCCCACATGAAGGCCCAATACTCCACCTTCTCCGCGTAGTTGAATTTCGCGAACTGCGGCTCCGCTTTCGTGAGTCCCAGATTGTGCGCAAACACCTGCGCCAGATCGATTACATCTTTCGGTTCGGGCAGCATCGCCTTCAGGAATAACCGGTCTCGCCGGTTTATCGAGAGGTGAATCACGTGGTAGAGAGTGGAAACGACCAATACAACCGCTGCTCCCCGATGGACCGCTCCGCGAAACGCGAAGTGTCCTTCAAGCAGCAACAGCGGACGCGCCCACCAAGCCTCAGGAAACTTGAGTGCAAAGCCCGTGACAACTAACGTGGGGAAGCTGAGGACCACGCCGGCGTGGGCAATGCGGAAGTTTAGATTCATCCGCGACACTTGCGCGCCGGTTTCGTGCCGCGGTTGCCGCCGGATGAGCTTCATCAGAAAGTCCAGCAGGTTGTGCACGATCATGAAACCGAGGGTCAGCGGGATCAGCGCCAGGTAAGTCCAACGGATCCACTTTACGATGGGAGACGCAGGACCGGTGGAAGTGCTCACATGCACAGGTCCGATGACGAAGTGCTCGCCGGCGCCGGCGTGGCAATTGCCGCAGGTTTTCGAGAGATTCGCCGTATTCACGGTAGATCGCGGATCGTTCGAGCGGAAGATATTATGCACTCCATGGCAGGAAGCACAGTTAGCGACGCTCTGTGAGCCGCCACGCGAGGCCAGGCCGTGGTAGCTGTCGGCGTAGGAAGGAACCCGGTCGGCGGGCAGATTGTAACGCAACTCCAGGCGTTCATCGCTGTGGCATCGCCCGCAGGTGGCCATCGACACCCGGGATGCATTCACCAGCGAGCCTTGCTCTTTCGGCCCCAGAATCAAGTGCTCGCCGTGGCAGTCACTGCACACCGGAGCGCCCTGCTCGCCGGCCTTCATGGCTTGTCCGTGCACGCTCTCCAGGTAGGTCTTGGCAATGTCGGTATGGCACTGTCCACACGTTGCCGGGATGTTGAAGTGGTTGACCTTGGAGCGCGCATCTTGCGAGGGCAGGATGCCGTGGCTCCCGTGACAATCCGAGCAGGTTGCGGCAGCTTCGTCTCCATTCACCACCGCTCGTCCATGAACGCTCTGCCGATAGAGTTCCACGGGGTGAGCGAATGGAATCTTGTGCCGCGAGAGAAACTGCTGGTTACTGTGACAGGAAGCGCAGGTGTCCGGAAGACTTCTCTTGGCCACCGTGGAGGTGGCATCGCTGGCGGTTTGGATCTGGTGGACGGGTCCATGGCAGGACATGCATTTGGGCGCATCCGGATCGCCTGCCGCAGCCGCTTGGCCGTGAATGCTTTGCCGGAATTCCTTCACTTCATCGGCATGACACTGCGCGCACTTTGCGGGCGCTATTTTGGCCGCCTCAGCCACCTCATGGTGATTGCCGTGGCAGGATTGGCAAGCGTCGTCGCCGAGCGCACTGTGCACGCTGTTCGGCACGTGGGAAGCCTCGTCGGCGTGGCAAGTCGCGCATTTCACCTGCGCCACTTTGGCGGGATGTGGATAGTCCTTGATGGTCGAGTGGCAGTCGGTGCAGCCCAAAACGCCATGAACGCTGGCCGCGTGCTTGCCGGGATCGATCGAGATACTCTTGCCGCTGCCTGAGGTCATTCCGGGCTGGCCGTGGCAGGCGAGGCAGCTTTCGTCCTGCTTGAGCGGCTGGGGTAACTTCGCTTGTGCCCGAGCCCGGGCAGACATGGGGAGACAAGCTGAAAGAATACCGGCCGAAAGAAGTGAGACCCGAAAGAGGAACCGCAATCGTCTGACAATCACCGCTCGGCGTTGCGTCGTTTTGGGCAAGTTCGATCTCACGCTGGTCAAACTTTATTTCATTCCCAGGTCGGTCAAGACTTTGGGATTTTCTTCCCCCGCGGCCAGAACCTCATGGCATGCGGAACAATCGTTGGTGATGGTCTGGCCGTCGGCGCTGGTGTGGCTGCCGTCGTGACAGCGGAAGCAGCCCGGTGAATCGTTGTGCCCGAGGTTGTTGGGATGCACGCCCCAGGTCACCCGCATCTCCGGAAAGATGTTGCGCAGGTAGATCGCCGCGACCTCATCGCCCGCTTGCTGCACCAGAGCCTGCCGCGCCTGGTAAATCGCAGGGAAATTGGTTTGATAGAAACTGTTGATTTCCGCAGTAATGCGCTGCTTCGCCACATCGCGGCTGGGATAATTCACCTTCAGAACCTCGACCGCTTTCTTCTTGATGAAGGGGAGCTCTGGGCTGATGCGCTTGAGCGACATTTGCTCGTCCACCGCGTTTTCGGGCAGTTCGAAAACGTGCGTGGGCCGGTTGTGGCAATCCACGCAATCCATCGTCCGATGTTCTCCCTTGTCCAATTGTTGTTGGGTGGGCTTGGCGTCTGTGGAGACGAATTCGGTGGTCTTTCCGCTGGCGTCGGTGTAATCCACGACCGGAATGGTCTGCCGCTCGGGGTCCGTCGAAATGTAACGGATGTGGATCGAATTGGCGAGGTGGTGCCCGTGGATACCGACCGAACCCTGCCACGCGAGTCCACCGACTTTCAGTAGTAAGACGTCGGTCTGGGGCGTGTTTTTTTCGTCGTCCTTGTAGCTGGTGTTCACCAGGAACTTGTCGCCGGTAAAGCGCTGCGGCCAATGACACTGCTCACAGGTCTCGCGCGCCGGACGGAGATACTTTACCGGCGAAGGAATCGGCCGTGAATAGGTGTGGAACGTGACCGCGAAGACCTGCCGCAAACCGGAAAGCTTCGAGCGCACAAACCACCCCGCTCCGGGCCCGATATGGCACTCGACACACTCCACGCGCGAGTGTGGTGAATTCTGATAGGTCGCATACTCGGGGGCCATCACGGTGTGACAGGTCGTCCCGCAGAAACTCGTCGTATCCATGTATTGCACGCCGCGGTACGATGCGGTCCCAATGATCAGAAGATTGAGTCCGGTCGCCAGGGCCACGTATTCCAAGGTGCGCCGCACCACCGGCAGGCCAAGGTCGATGGCTGGATAAGTTCCCGGGAGCGTCCCGCTGCCGCGCAGGCTTCGCCGCCGGATCCAGATACCAAGTGGAATCAGCAGCAGGCCAAGTACAAAAATGCCCGGAAGAATCAGGAAGACCAGCAGGCCAATATAAGGGTGTGGCGGCCCCGGCAGAAAGATTTCATAGAACCAGAAGGCAATGGTGGTGAGCGCCGTGCTCGTCGTAATTACGGCGCCCGTCAGCGTAACCGCGTTCTGTCCTAGAAAATAGATCGGCTGCGACCACTCTCGGATGCGTTCTCGCAGATTCATTGGAAACCGCCACTCTCTACTATTTGCTTCTAGCCTGTGTGTGCCATTGCGCAGACACACTTCACGTTGCGCCGCGGATCATTCGCCGCGTTCAGCAATCCCCTGGAATCTTGATGGCAAAACTGGCCGGGACTACTTCTTCAGAGTGCGGATGTAAGCCACCAGTCCCTTAATTTCTTCCGGCTTCAGAGAGCCATACTTGGGCATTTTGTTCTTGCCGTTCGTGATGNNTCCACTGCAAAGTGCAATATTGAACTTTTTGACCGAGGAGGTTCTGTGATCCCCGTCACACTTGCGTGTTAATAGTAGTCTTCCCGAAGCCTGTAAGGATAGAATCGGGAAGTAGGCCAATTTCATCCAGGTTGATGGCAGGCCTCTCGGCACGCAAGAATCAGCGGCGTGATAGCCTTCACGGCACGCTGTGATACTGGTCACGGCGTCACCTTGGAACGTGGGACCAAACTAGCGGATGAGGTGAGGTTATGCCAAGGGACAATCGCGACCTCCTGGAAGTCCTGAAGTTCGAATTGGAATTTCTTGAGCAAGGCGGTTACGGTCGATTGCCGCGCGAAGCCTGGCGGGCGCGGTTTGTATTCGAGGATTCCCCCACCTGCATGAACTTCAGTTCCAAAGACCGGGAACCGTGCAGCGAATGCCTGCTGATGCAATTCGTCCCAGAGCATGCGCGCAAGGAACAAACTCCTTGCATTCACATTCCGTTGTCGATGAGCGGAGAGACTCTCGAGTCCTTGTACCGCACCGGGACACAGCTGGAGATTGAGGAAGCGCTCGGCGACTGGCTCCGGGCGACGATCCGCCGACTCGAAGCGGAAAAAACCAAGCCAGCGGCATCCGCGAAGTTACCTCACTAGCGATCTTCCACTACTCGATTCCTAAACTAAACGTGGGATCTATTGCTGATCTCGACTCGCGTTTCGAAAATTTGGGGTATTGCCAGCGCGCGCGAGATCAGGCACAACTCCTTGGCCTTTTGCAACAGACTCAACGCCTGCTCCCGTCTGTCATCATTAGGAATCGTCAGGCTGGGACGAATAACGATCTCGCTGAAGCTGAAGCCAGTGCCCGTCTTGCTTACGGTCGCCTCCGCTTCGACCTCCAAGTCTGTGTATTCGAATTTCGCGTTCCCCGCGATTGCGTGGAACGTGGTGGTAAAGCAACTCGCGAGCGCAGTTACCAATAGGTCTTCCGGTGTCCACCTACCTTCGAGACCGCCGAATTGTGGCGGAGCGGCAAAATGAATCGCATTCGGCGCCGAATCGGACTTTGCGATGCCGGTTTGGCCGGAACTCCACCAAGCTACGACCCGGTGCTTATATTCATTTCCCATTCAGCACTCCAAATCCCGTTCGTATT
>PMXH01000260.1 GCA_003165855.1 Acidobacteriaceae bacterium
CTCTTGGCGGGAGCGAAGTTGCGCATCTCATCAAAAACGTCGTAGGTGGGCAACAGCATCTTCGACTGCAGGAAGGCGATCTTCCCATCCTGCAACAGCGCCGCGGAATTCATCACGGACTTGCCGGTTTCCGATTCCGCGGGCGTCACTAAGCCACAGATCACGGCGATGCCGCTGCTCTCAGCAGCAATCTGTTCCACGCTCTCCCGATTGCGCGCGACGAACGTTGGCCGCTCGACCAGATCGCGGGGCGGATATCCGCACACCGACAGCTCTGGAAACAGAATCAGCCCAGCCCCGCTCGCCTGCGCCCGCCGGGAATACTCGACGATCTTATTCCGATTGCCGGAGAAATCTCCGACCGTAGGGTTGATTTGCCCAAGCGCAATCTTCACATATTTAGTGTAAAGCCGAGGGGAGCGGCGGGGGAAGTTGGCTTCGCCTTTCGGAGTTCGGCGGTCGTCTCTTCGCCGCACTTACGCGCGGAGGGCAACAATACCCACTTAGGCTTGCAGGTCAGGCTCCGCTCGCGCGACGCATGCCGAGGTCTGTGATGGAATCATACCGGCCTTGTGCTGGCGGCGGCTGCCAAGCTGATCTCCGTGTGCGCAGCACTGGGTGGCGCGGCGGCAGGAGCTTTCAAACACAGTTCCGCGGCCTCCGACATGCTTTGAATCTCCTGCTGCTTCATGGTCTGCCAACTGCTGAACGCAACCTTCTCTCGCGCTACCCCCTCCAGGTTGCGGCTGACCCGTGCCATGTAGTGGGCCTTGATGCTCTCCAGTTCCGCTTGAATCTGGACGATCTCTTCCGCCTTTCTGGCCCACTCTACCTCAACCTGCTTCTTCTGCCCGGCCTCGAAGGCATCGAGGGCCGCCTGACGCACTTTGGCATCCTGTTGCACCTGATCGAGTGGAATGCCGGCGGCATCGAGAGCCATCAGCACCGCCGCCCGCTTCATCTCCTTCGACAAGCTGCGGATGTGCTCGCTGTTCAGCATCTCAACCACTTTCTGGATGCTGTATCCCTTCCGCGGAATCATGATCCCAGCCTCGCGGTAAATGTCCTCCGTGGGGGGCAGCTCGACTTGGAAATTTTGGACCTCCCGCGCAGAATGCGCCGGAGCCTTTTCCGTGGGTGGAGTTACGTGGGGCATAAAATTCTCCTTCTCGCCTTTATCGTTGCTCTTTCCGTTGCCGCCGGCTTCGCCGTTAGCCTCGCCGGTTACGCTGAGGCCGACCGGCTTAATGCGCCAGTGTGCCAGTTCAAGCCATTTGCGGCCCATAGGTTTCCTTTCCTTGCCAGCTTCCTCTGGAGGCTGTTTGTTTGGGAGTTGAGTCCTTCGAAGCGCATCGAGGTCCTCGCTGATCGAACTCTGGAGCCGCGAAACGCGATGCCCGCCCTGGCCGTCGATTTCGTCGTCAACTCCGCATGGAGGCGTCGTCGAGCTTGCGATCGGTATGCTCTGCGCACTTTCCACTTTCCCCGCGGCCATGGGGATTTCGCTCGCCTTGCTCTCCTGCCGCTGCGGCAGGCTCTCGATTTTGGCTGTCGAAACTAATGGAGCACTGCTTCTCACGCTTTTCTGCGATGGGACCTCCGCCGGGACAGGCTGGCTGGAAACGGAGCTCTTGGCGGCGTCCCGCTGAATGCCTACCAGATATTCCCTGCCCTCGCTGCGGCAGTACTTGGCAGTGCCGGAGAACTGCTCGAAGCGCCACTGAACGCTCAGCTTTGATCCCACCCCGATGGGCGTCTTGACCCGTATACAGGCCCCGCCGACAGACTTGTCTTCCATGCGCGCGGGAAGACTCTGCAACGCTCCACTTGGATCTTGCCACGAGGCCTCCACCAAGGTCATCACCCGCGTCCGGAACTCGCGCACTACGGCACTCATGCCAGATCTATCGGCAAGAAGCGCAAATAGTTCACAACTGGACAGGCGTCCTAATTTGGCGGTGTTGCCCGCATTTTCCCGTTCTGGTCGCGCTTATACCGTTTATCCATGCGGAATGGGAGAACTTCCACGGGGTTGGGGCAGCTCTAGTCGTCTCCCGCAGGAAAAACCGAGTGCCTGGGCATAGGCATGGGCGCATCGCCCTTCTGGTCCCGCCAGAGAACCTCGTTCAGACTGGCCGCTCCGGCCGCGTCGGGACGGGAGAAATCCATCTTCGCTGATTCGCTGGCGCCTCGGGCATCACGCTTGTTGATCTCATAGATCAGCCCGTTCTTGAGATTGCGATAGTCCCCTTTGAACGCGGGCTGCGTGCCTGCGCCGGAGAACATTGGGCCCATCGCCGGAGCGTATGCATCATTCTGGTTCATGGGAGGCAGGCCAAGCAGCATCTCCATGGTGTGAATCATGTTGACCGTGGTGTAGAAGCGATGATCGACGTAGGGTTCGGCGGCGGTTCCCGGCGAATACTTACTGACTACGAAGGCGATCGATCGATGTGCGTCGATATGATCGCCGCCGTCCTGCGCGTCATCTTCGAGGATGAAGATTGCCGTGTCCTCCCAGTACGGACTGTGCGAGACGGCGTCAACCACGCGGCCGAGAGCGAGATCGTTGTCGGCCACCGAGGCCGCCGGGCGCGGCAGGTTCGGCCGCGTCCCTCCCGTGTGATCGTCGGGGAGATAGAGCAGGACGAATGCAGGCAATTGGAACTCCGGCCCCTCGTTCGATTCGCGGGCCCGAGTGTAAGCGGCAAATTCATTCAGGAATTCGTCGGCACGGAGTTGATCCGGATAGTCGGTATTGAAATCGGGGAACAGCGGATCGAAGTGGTCGCGCAGCACCGCCTTGGTTGGCTTGATGCGCTTGAACAGAGGCACTGTCCACGGGAACGGGCTTGGCCTGCCGTGCGGATCGCCGACATTCGGCGGAAGAGGATCGCCCTGATGAAGTTCGGTACGCGGGCACGGCGCCTCTTGTGCCGAAGGAGTTCCCTGCTTCGGCGTCGCCGCCTTGCGCCGCTTGTTGCACCACTCGGCATTCACGAATTCGCCGTAGTCGCGATAGCTCAATCCATGGCGGGCGACATTGTCCCAGAGAAAACCGGTGGAGGGATCATCGATATCCGGCTGGTTGTGCTCGAGCGGATATTCATCGGCAACCGTGCCCTGGAAGTCATAGGTTCGTTCGTGGCCGCGATAGGCGATCTGCCAGGTCTTCTCGTTGTAGTCGCTGGTAATGGCGGCGGTAGACCAGAGATGGCCGTCACCGGAAACTTCGCCGCTGTCGTAGAAATTGTCGAGCACGCCAAACTGCAGCGCGAGCTTGTGCTGGTTGGGCGTGATATCGGCGCCGTACATGGTGAGGGAAAGGTCGCCGTCGCCGGGTTTCAAGTCACCAAGAATCTGATCGTAGGTGCGGTTCTCTTTGATGACATAGATGACGTGCTTGATCGGATTCTTGCCGCCAGCGAACTCGATCTTCCCAGGATCGCTGTGCAGAAGGTTGTCGTGCTCGACGATGCGGGTGAGTTCTTCGAGCTTGCCGAGCATGGAGGGAATGTTCAGCCGCGCGATCGAGCCTCGGAGCAGCGTTGGAATGTAAGGATGCTCGCGGTATCTGACCTCCCATGCAGTCTTGCCTGAGCCGGCGTTCGGGCGCGTACCTTCTCCTTTGGCGGTGGCGATGAGTAGATCGTCGCCGTGCACGGCGAGCGCGCTGGGATACCAGTCGGTGGGGATGAAGCCGAGCGCGGACAACCTGGGAACGGCACCAGCAGCATCCTGCGTGTCGAAGACCGGCCTGACGTCTGACGTATCAAAAACGGCGATCGCATTGGAGGAAGCATCGGCCACGAACAACCGCTTGCCGTCGGCGGACTGGGCTAGAGCGCTAGGATAAGTTCCGGGAAACTCCTGACTACGAACCGTGGTATTGAGCGAAGCAATCAGGCCTCCTTTTTCTGTTGAGACTTCTTCGACGTCGTCGGCATTTGATAAGGCAACAAAGAGAGTCTTCTCATCCGGACTCAACAACATCGCCGTTGGATGCGAGCCGGGGGCAATGGGATCGTCAGGTTCGTCCAATTTGATCCAGCGGACGACCTTGCCGCTGGCGAGATCCAGTTCCGCGACCCGGGATGCGTTCCACAAGCTGCACCAGGCGCGGCGTCCATCGCCCGTGACTACGCAAGTATAGGGAAAAGAAGATGGCACCAGGTCGGAGGTGCTCAGGTCAAAGCGCTGCAGCACTTTGCCGCTGGCGACATCGAGCCGCACAACGTTATCGGAAAGATTGTTGGCTACGAGAAGGCGGTCGCGGTCGCGATCGTAACCTGTACCGGCAACCAACGCCAAGCCTGCGGGATAAGGAATCGCCGTTCCTGGCGGCGTCTTGCGTAAAGCGATTGCGACTTTCTTCCCGGCGGCAAGCGCTTGCGGCTCAATGGCGATGAATCGCTCGGGCGCAACCTTGCCCTCTGTGAAGCGATAGACTGCGATCCCGTTGCCGGTATTTCCCGACTTCTCTCCGGTTGGATCCGTGAGCGAACCAACCGAGGCGTAGAGATGCTTTCCGTCGGAGCTGAAGACCAGGCCGAGGAAATAGCTCTGGTGGACATCCTCGCCGAAGCGCTTGTCGGGATAATCGGAGAGTTGGTTGGTCTTCAGATCAAGCACCGCAATCGACTGCATGGCCATGGTTTCCTGCGTGCCATAGCCATTGTTCAAGAGAGCGGCGTACCGGCCGTCTGGGCTGACCGCGATGGTAGCGGGAAAGCTGTTGGTGGCGCCAATGCGGCCGGGCGAGGGGATCGTCAAAGTCTTGCTGGTGGGCAACGAAATGGACGACCCGCCAGTCTTTTGTTCCTGCGCGAGCGGAATCGCAATCTGAAAGCCGAGAAACGCGGCCAGGAGAACAATGCGGGAGAATCGAGTCACAGGGCCTCCGCGGGATTTGATCTGCAGCAATACTTGGATGAAGAAGATAGAAGAGCGTAATCCAGGCGGGAAGCTCCGGTCAAAGCCGACGATCTGCGAATGACGACCGGTAGCGGGACGCCGAGCGCGTTCAAGGGAGCAATCTTTTCATGATCGCCTCGATGTGCAGCTGCGCGCAGTCGATGAACGGAAACGGCGTGTTAGATTCGTTGAAAAGCAAAGCCAGATCCGTGCCCGCAAACACAATGGCCTCCACTCCGTCGCGCTCAATGAGCCGGCGGGCCAGGAAGGTCAGGGGTTGACGGTCCTCTTCCGCGCCCTCGCCCCGCAAAGCAGTTCGCATGTAGGCCTCGTGGATTTGATCCACCTCACTGGCTTGAGGCCGGATCGTATTCTCTCCGCCGAGTGCGCCGAACAAGTCGGTTTCGATGGTGAAACGGCTTCCAAACAGAGCGATGCGCTTTCCGATCTTTGCTTCGTGCACCACCTTCAAAATATCAATCAGCGGTAGCGCCGATATGGGAGCAAGCTCACCGATGCAGATATGGGGAGTCACCGCTGGGATCACCGCAAAATCTGCTCCGCCAGCCTTCAGCTGTCCGATTAACGCGGCGAAATACTTCGCCAGATCACCGAATTGTTTGGCCTGCACGCAGCCGACGACTCGGTGTACATCGGCCTGAACCATCAAAAGGTGAAGAGGCAACCGGCGCTGCTCATGCACCTTGGCCAGAGCCCGGTAGTAATGCACCGTCGCACCGACCCCGAGGCCTCCGATCAACCCCAGGCAACTAGTCTCAGCTCTGCTCAGAGCTAGCTCCTTAGAAAATGGTTAGATCCCGGAAATGCGGGTAGATGTCGACTGGCCGGGCGGGGTCTCGGGATGTTCCTCGGTACTCGCGTTGTGGCGGACGTCGGCGCCCTGCACCCAGAAGATGACATCTTCGGCGATGTTGGTGGCGTGGTCGGCAACGCGCTCGAGATTGCGGGCTACGAGCAGCGCGTCGAGAGCCTGACGAACAACTTCAGGACGCTGGTTCATCGTCTTCACCAGTTGGATGAAAGCATCGTCTTTCATGCGATCAACTACGTTGTCCATTTCGAGCACCGCCTGGGCGAGTTCCGCCTTGCCTTCGATGAACGCCTCCAAAGCCCGGCGCACCATGGCGCTGACGGCCGCTCCCATGCGCGCGATATCGACAGGCAAATCTGCCGCTGGCATTTCCACCATGTCCATCACACGCTCGGCGATGTTTACGGCCTGGTCGCCGACGCGCTCAAGATCGGAATTGATCTTAGTTACGGCAAGGATGAAGCGCAGATCCACGGCCATGGGCTGCTGCATGGCGAGTAAGTCGAAGGCGGCTTCGTCGATCTCGCGCTCCGAAGTATTGATCAGGGTCTCGCCTTCGAGAACCATCTGGCAGCGGGTGAGATCACGATCGATGTAGGCTTGGCGGGCGCGATCCACGGCCTGTTCCGCCAGTCCCCCCATGCGGAGCAACTTCTGGCGCAGATCGTCGAGTCCCATCTGAAAGCGGGTGCGCATTATCCGAACCTTCCTTAACCCAGTCTGCCTTATCCGAATCTGCCGGTGATGTAGTCTTCCGTCTTTTTGTCCGCCGGTTTGGTGAAGATCTTTTCCGTCTTGTCGAATTCAATCATCTTACCCAGCAGGAAGAATCCGGTAAACTCGGCGACCCGCGCCGCCTGCTGCATGTTATGAGTCACTATCACTATCGTATACCGCTCTTTGAGCTGAAAGATCAACTCCTCAATCTTTCCGGTTGAGATGGGATCGAGCGCCGAGCAGGGCTCATCCATTAGCAAGACTTCAGGCTCGACCGCCAGAGCGCGGGCGATGCAAAGGCGCTGCTGCTGCCCGCCGGAAAGGCTGGCGCCTGACTTCTTGTGAACGTAATCCTTCACCTCGGTCCACAAAGCGGAAGCCTCCAGTGATCGCTCCACGATCTCGTCGAGCTTCTTGCGATCGTGGAAGCCNNTAGATCGACATGGTGGGGAACGGATTCGCTTTCTGAAACACCATGCCGACCCGGCGGCGAAGCTGCGTTGCCGAAGTGCCGTTATAAGCGTTGATTTCCCCGATGCGGACACTGCCCGTCACGCGCGCCTCGGGGATGGTCTCGTGCATGCGGTTCAGGCAGCGGATGAACGTGGACTTGCCGCAGCCCGAGGGCCCAATCAGCGCGGTGGCATGGTTTGCCGCCATGGTCAGCCGCACGTCGTACAGGGCCTGAGTCTTGCCGTACCATGCGTTCAGATTTTCGACCTGGATTCCAACGCCCATAACTATGCGGCTCCGAAGGTGCCGCGGCGTACGGCGAAGCGCACCGCCGCAACCGCTGTGACGATAAGAATGATGAGCACGAGCGCCCCCGCCCACGCCTGGCGGTGCCATTCGTCATAGGGAGAAATGGCATAGGTAAAGATCTGCAGCGGCAGCGCGGCGGTCGGCTGGTTGGCCCGCAGATTCCAGAATTGATTTCCGAACGCGGTAAAGAGCAAGGGTGCGGTCTCGCCCGCAACCCGGGCAAAGGCCAGCATAATTCCAGTAATCACCCCGGAGGTCGCGGTCCGCAGCGTGATGGAGAGAGTGGTCCGCCAGCGCGGAACACCCAGCCCATAGGCGGCTTCGCGCAAGGCCTGCGGCACCAGCAAGAGCATTTCTTCGGTGGTGCGCGTGATGGTAGGAACCATCATGATGGCTAATGCCACTCCGCCCGCCAACGCGGAGAAGTGTTTCTGATAGAGGACCACGATAGAGTAGGCCACAATGCCGATGACGATCGAGGGCACTCCGTTCAGCACGTCGGCCGTAAAGCGAATGACGTCGCCGAAGCGGTTGCGTCCGTACTCCGCGAGGTAGATACCGGCGCCCACTCCCATAGGCACTCCCAGAATACTGGCCAGGGCCAGGATGAAAGCCGAGCCAACGATAGCGTTGGCCATTCCGCCGCCGGCTTCGCCAACCGGTTTCGGGGTTTGCGTGAGAAAGGCCCAGTTAATCGAGCCGACACCGCGGTAGACCAGATAGGCGAAGATCGCGAACAGGGGCACCAGCACCAGGATGACCGTGAGCACGGCCACGCCGGTCATCACATGGTCGGTGACGCGGCGCCGCAGAGCGATGGGCGGGACGCTGTGGAGCGCGGAAACCTCGCCAGTATCAGGCATTCGCCCTCGAAGGCTGGCCGCGGGTAACGGTCCAGACCAGCAATCGCGCTAAAGCGTTGACCACAATCGTCACCAGGAACAGAGCCAGACCAATCTCGATGAGGGCCGAGAGGTAGACATCGCCGGTGGCCTCGCTAAACTCATTGGCCAGCACACTGGCCATGGTATACCCGGGTGCAAACAGCGACTTCGCAATCTCTGGCCGGTTTCCGATCACCATGGTCACGGCCATGGTTTCTCCCAGGGCGCGGCCCAGGCCCAGGATGATGCCTCCCATAATGCCGGCACGCGCGTTGCGCAGTACGCCGACGCGAATCATTTCCCAACGGGTGGCGCCCAGCGCAAGTGCGGCTTCCCGCTGGTGCTGTGGCACCACCAGCAGCACTTCACGCGTGATCGAAGAAATAATCGGGATAATCATGATCGCGAGAATGATTCCCGCCGCCAGCATGCTGATGCCATAGGGTGGACCGTCAAAAAAGCCACTCCAACCTAACGTCCGGGAGAGGAACGGCTCGACGTAGGTGCTGAGGATCGGAACCAGCACAAAGATCGCCCACAGTCCGTAGACTACGCTCGGAATCGCGGCCAGCAGTTCCACGAAAAATGAAAGCGGCCCGCGCAACATTTTAGGGCACATCTCAGTGGTGAATACCGCTACTCCGACCGACAACGGCACCGCGATCAACAGCGCCAGGAATGAAGAGACCAGGGTTCCGTAAACGAACGGCAGGGCGCCGAATTGTTCGTTCACCGGATCCCAATCGCGCCCGGCGAAGAATTTAAATCCGAAAGCGTGCCAGGAGGGCCCGGAGCGCAGCACCAGTTCGTAGACAATCAAAACCAGCATTCCCAATACGGCGAGGCCGCACACCAGCATAGCAAATTTGAAGACTCGGTCGCCGGTTTCGCCGCTGGTCCCGCGGAGCACGGGCGCAGCCTCGCTTCCCGCTGGGCGGAGGTCCCTAACCTTCGTGTCTTCAATGGGTTGCGGAGCAGGCATAGCAGGCCGAGGTAGTGCCGGTAAGGCCATTCCGTTTCACCCTAACAGAATCCTGTTAACAGGATGTTAAAATGGCAGAGCTTTCCGGGGATTCCTTTTCCCCGGGCGGGCCTGTATTCTCATCTCCCGATTCGATTCTGTGTTCTATATATGTCGATCGCTCCAAAGCGCAGCCGCGTTGTTTTCCAGAAGCTTGAGCGGGACCTGGTCAAGCTCGGCTCGAAACCGCGGGCGGAGAACGTACACCGCTTCCGTACCGGCACGCGCCGCCTGCAGATCTTGCTCGGCGAACTTTCTCCAAAGCCTGACCGTGGCCAGAAGAAACTTCTGAAAACGCTGGTCCGAATCCGCAAGCGTGCCGGCAAGGTGCGGGACCTCGACGTGCAATTGGCCGCATTGCGCAGCTTGAAGATTCCTCAGGAACCACGGCGCAAGACGCAACTCGTGAACCACCTGATCGAACTGCGCGGCCAGCAGGAAAGGAGGCTGCGGAAGGCTGCCGACAAAGCCACCGTCCGCGAGATTCGCAAGCGCCTGAAACGCGCCGGCAGGAATTTCAATCCAGAAGTAAGCGCGGATCCCTTGGCGATCGCAAAAGGAATGCTGCAACGGATTGACCGCACGAATGCGCCTCTCACCGAAGCCGTGTTGCACCAATACCGCATCCTGAGCAAGCGAGCTCGCTATGCAGCGGAGTTCGCCAACGAGTCGAAGGAGGCTGCGAAATTCATTGCCAGCCTCAAGCGAGTGCAAGACGCGTTAGGGGATTGGCATGACTGGCTGACTTTGACGCAAACCGCTCTCGAGCATGTCGGCGAAGTGCACCAGTCGCCCCTGGTGGCGGAGCTGCACAACGTGACTGGAGCGAAATTCCGCCAGGCGGTTGCGGTGCTCTCGCACTTGCGCGCCGATCTGGTGCCATCTCGCGAAAACCGTGCTCAGACTCCTGCTCGATCCCCGGCTGGAGCAATCCGCTCCATGGCGCCTGCGGCCTAATCGCTTGTTCCGCTCGTGATCAGCGGCGCTTCAGGGCCTCCAATTCTTCCAGAGTCCGCGGCCAGTCCGATCCCAACAGCCGAGACAAACTCCGATCGGCAAGAACTTTGCCGCCGGTTTGGCAGCGCGCACAATAATTCGTTTCTTTGTCCGCATAACGAATCCGCAAAACCTTATCGCCACATCTCGGACACGGCTCTCCATAGCGCCCATGAACTGCCATTCCGTTGCGAAACGCAGTGACCTTTTCAGGGAAGGCATTCTTCGCCTCGGCGCCGAGCCGGTCTACCCAAAAGCCGAGCGTGTGCCGGGCCGCAGCGAATAGTCTTTCCCACTCGTACGGTTCCACCTTCCGCGTCAGCGTGAGCGGGGAGAGTTGCGCCGCATGCAAGATCTCATCGGAATACGCGTTTCCAATACCACTCAGCAGACGGGGATCGGTAAGGGCCCTCTTGAGCGTGTGGTTTTCGGCCGTGAGCACCGCGCGAAACGAATCGAGATCGCTGGAGAAGATATCGATCCCTCCAGCGTCAAAGGAACGCAAACTCTCCTCGCCGAGCACTATGTGCAAGGAAGCACGCCGCTTTGAGCCGGCCTCGGTAAGAACCAGAGAACCACTGGGAAAATCGAAGGCCGCCAGACTCTGACGGCCGGCTAGCTTGGCTTCCGGCGCACGCCAGTGCAACCGGCCGGCAATCATCAAATGCAGGACCAGCCAAAGATCGTTCTCTACGCCGATTGCGATGCGCTTGCCCACGCGCCGTAGTTCGCGGACAACCCGGCCCTCCACGCTCGCAACCGGCGGTTGCGCGGTTCGCAACAGAAAGGCGCTCGCTAGCCTCACGTGCTCGAGCGGCTGGCCGACAATGCGCGTTTCGAGTGCGCCGATGTAGGCGGCAATATCCGGCAATTCTGGCATTGGTATCAGCTTGCACGTTGGAAGCATTGTCTTGCAACCTCGCCGTTGGCTGCGGAATAGCAGCGATACACAAGTCTGATGACCTCGCAACATTGGGCATGTAAACTGTTGAGTTCGCCCCATGCCAACTTTTGCCGCGGTTGATATCGGTTCTAATTCTGTCCGGCTGAAGATTGCGCGCCTCACGCGTGGCCGCCTTCGTGCCATCCACGAAGATCGCGAGGTTACGCGCTTGGGCGAAGGCGTGTTTCGCTCCGGCTTTCTCACCCCCGAGTCGATGGCCGAGACAGTCAAAGTGTTGCGCCGCTTTCACCGCGCCACGCAACAAGTAGTCACGGACCCAGTCCGAGTGGTTGCCACCAGCGCTCTGCGAGACGCCCGCAATTCACAAGCTTTTCTGGAATGGGTGCGTTCCGCCACCGGCTGGCAAGTCGAAATTATCTCCGGCCTGGAAGAAGCGCGTCTGATTCACCTCGGTCTCGTCTCCAATCTCCGCATCGACAGCTCGCCCGCGCTGATGATGGATCTGGGAGGGGGAAGTTGCGAACTCACGGTCTCCGGGCGCGGCCACATCCGCGACATGGTAAGCCTGCCGCTAGGGTCCGTCCGCCTCACCGACGAATTTCTCGGCCATGATCCACCGCGCAAGGGCGAACTGAAACGGATGCAGGGGTTCGTGACTCGCGAAGTGAACCGCATCGCCGCTCGTGTGGTGGCGGCAAAGGTCAAGAACGTGATTGCCACGTCTGGAACCGCCGCCGCGTTGGCAGCCGCAGCCAGCCATCTACGAAAAAACGGAAACCGGCAGCGCACGATGGTCTCCCGCGCGGAGTTGTCGCAAATCGCCAAGCGGCTGGCTCGCTTGCCGGTGGAAGAACGGCGCCAGATTGAAGGCATCGGTCCCAGACGGGCGGAAATCATTGTGGCCGGGGCCATGGTCTATCACGAACTGCTGGAGCGCTGCCGTCTCAAGGGTTTTCGCTATTCGGCGCTCGGCCTGCGCGACGGCCTGCTGGCACAGATGGCGGCCGAATACGACCGCAGCACACGCTCGGGAAAACAGGTCGAATCGGAACGCTGGGAATCGATAACCCGCGCCGTCGCTCACTATCACGTGGACATGAAACATGCCCTCGACGTACGCGAGTCCGCCATGTTTCTGTTCTCCGCGCTGCGTTCGGTGCACGGATTGCCGCCGGAATACCGCGAGTGGCTGGCTGCGGCCGCCATGCTTTACGAGGTCGGAGATTACCTCAACCGCAACAACCATCACCGGCACACGTATTACATCATTGCGAACTCGGAAATTCTCGGCTATACGCCGCAACAGCGCCGCATGATCGCGGCCATTGCGCGTTATCTGGGAAAATCCCGCCCAGCTCTGGACGAAGCTCCAATGAAGGCGCTCGATCCCGGGGATCGAGCTGGAGTGCAGAAGGCGATTCTGCTGCTGCGGCTGGCGCGCGCCCTGAACCTGGGCCGGAGCCGCGCCGTGCAAAAGGTGCGCGTCAACCATCGCGCCGCCGAGGTACGCCTGACGCTGGTGCCCCGTCGGCGTATGGGAGTGGATCTGGAACTGTGGGCAATCGAGAAGGATTGCGCTTATTTCCGTGAAGTGTTCGGGCGGGAACTCTCGACCGCGGTGGCGTAGAGAGTGCGCAGCGCTTTCGGGGTCAAACACCACTGCAGCGTGCCGGAGCTGCGCCGCATATCGACTCGAGCCACGGCTCCCTTCTTCAGTTCCACCGAAGCTTCGCAGCCGGACTCGCTGATCACCGTGCCCAGGAACTGGCTGAGATTGGGATTGTGTCCCACGACCATGATCGATTCCTGGCTGGCGTATTTTTCGAGCAGCCGGCGGAAATCGGCGAAAGTTGCCGCGGGACGCAGCGCGGCTTCGATTTGCAGCTTGCCTTCATAGCCCATCTCGTTTCCCACCAGCGAAGCCGTCTGCGTGGAGCGCTTCAGCGGACTGGAAATGATGACGTCCACCTGCGCATCCATCGCGGCCAGCGCCCGGCCTACGTAACCACACTGCTCGATGCCTTCCTTGTCGAGCGCGCGCTTCTCGTCTTTCTTGGGATTCACGAAGTGCTCGCCGGCGCTGGCGTGACGAAGAAAATAAATAATCATGGCGAATTATCGCTCCCTTCCAACCGGAGCCTTGCGCTTTCTCGCCGGAAGCTGCGGCAGAACAAAACCCGCCGCCTGCTTGCCTTCGGCCACACTGATCAGATAGTCCTGAGAGCTGAACGCGGCTGCTCCCGTAGGCGGTTTGCGCTTCCGTACGCCGTGCACCGGCTGCCATGCCCGAATGTAGGTGGCATCGCGCAGCAGGATGCGAGCCTTGCGGTTATCCGCCAGGTAGGCGTCGAGAATCTCGCGCCGCACGCGCTCGCGCAGAAATTCGTCGCGCAAAGGCACCAGCACTTCCACCCGCTCATAGAGGTTGCGCGGCATCCAGTCGGCGCTGCCGATATAGATTTCCTCCTCGCCGCCGTTGCCGAAATAATAGATCCGGCTGTGCTCCAGGAATCGTCCCACAATGCTGCGCACCCGGATGCGATCACTGAGCCCACGCACACCCGGCCGCAAGGAACAGATGCCTCGGACAATCAAATCGATCTCCACCCCTGCCTGGGAAGCCCGATACAAGGCGTGCACAATGTTTTTGTCGAGCAGTGCATTCATCTTGGCGATAATGCGTCCCGGCCGACCCTGGCGCGCGTGTTCCGCCTCGCGGTCGATTAGCGAGATGCACTTTTCCGCTAGGTCCAGGGGCGCCACTAGCAGCGGGTCATAGCTGGGGTTCTCGGCATAAGCGGTAAGGAAACTGAAGACATCATGCACCGCGCGCGTGATTTCCGGATTCGCCGTGAACAGGCTGAGATCGGTATAGATGCGCGCCGTGGTGGCGTTATAATTCCCGGTTCCGATGTGCGCGTAGCTGCGCACGCCATCCGGATCGCGGCGCACCAGCAGAGAAAGCTTGCAATGCGTCTTCAGTCCCACCAACCCGTGGAACACCTGCACCCCGGCATCCTCCAGATCGCGCGCCCAGCGAATGTTGTGGGCTTCGTCGAAACGCGCCTTCAACTCCACCACCGCCGTGACTTCCTTCCGCGAAGCCGCATCCATCAGCGAAGGAACGATGGAAGAGTGCTCGCTGGTGCGGTAAAGAGTCTGCTTGATCGAAAGCACGTGGTCATCTTCCGCCGCCGATTCGATGAACGACACCACCGCGTCGTAGGAATCGTAGGGATGGTGCAGCAGCACGTCATGCCGCCGCAGTTCCTCGAAGAGATTTTGGGATTTCGCCGTAAGCCGCAACTCGCGCGGGGCAAAGGAACGATATTTCAGATCCGGGCGCTGCGTCTGATCGTAGACGTTAAACAGCCGCGAAAGGTTCACCGGGCCATTCACCGGAAAAACCTGCCAGGGATCGAGCTCGAACACCGTGCGCAGGCGGTCGATAATTTCAGGATCGGCGTCGGCCTCAATCTCCATGCGCACCGCGTCGCCCTTGCGGCGGTTGTGCAACTCCGCCCGCACCGATTCGAGAAGATTGCGCGCTTCTTCTTCCTGCAGATAAAGATTGCTGTTGCGGGTCACTCGAAAAGGAGCCGACGAAACGATGTCGTAGCCGTGATACATGCTCTCCGCGTGGTGCGCCACCAGGTCGGCGAGGAAGATAAAATCGGTCGTGGTCTCCGAAGGTAGGCGCACCAACCGAGGCAACGCTCGCGGCACAGACACCACCCCGGTGTAGGTCAGCGCCGAGCGCCGCCGCCGCCGCAAGAGCAGTCCTAGGCACAGCGCTTTGTTGATCACCCGCGGGAAAGGATGAGTGGGATCCACCGTCACCGGCGTGAGCAGAGGATCCAGTTCCTTCTCGCAATATTCGTCGACGAAGCGCCGGGCATCGGCGTCCAACTCGTGCAGGCTCAACAGACGAATACCGTGCTCCGCCAGCGCTGGGCGCAGCGCGTTCCAACAATCGTACTGATCGTCCACGAACTTGTGCGTCAGGCGGGCCAGGACGTCGCGCTTCGCGGTCAGCGTTAATCCATCGGGACCCGCCTGGTTGTAGCCGTCCTCAATCTGCTGCATCATGGCGGCTACGCGGATCTCGAAAAACTCATCCAGGTTGCTGGCGGAGATGGCGAGGAACTTCAGCCGCTCCAGCAGCGGGTTGCCTTCGTCCTCGGCTTCTTCAAGCACACGGCCGTTGAACGCGAGCCAGGAGGTATCCCGGTTGAGGTAATACTCAGGATTGTCCAGCGAAAGACGAGCCATGTGCGAGGATATTACTCGTTCGATATTACGAGTTCATTGATACTTTTATTGCCGACCGGAGTCCCTTTCCCGGCAATGAACCGAATCCCGGGTACGTTCGGGCCACATCCGCCAGAACGATCCTGCGGGACATCGGCAAACAGTCAGTATAGAACATCCCCCCGGACGAGCGCAGAACGGCGAATCAAGGCCGACAAGTGGCACCCCGAGTCCGGAAAAGCTGGCCGCGAAAAAGAATCCGGCGCATCGCAACGGCTAACTTCGTCGTTCGATGCGCCGGCAGAATTCGAGATGCCCCGCACTCACCAACCTCGTGGAAATAGATCGTCCCCCTGCTTTCAGGAGGCTATTTGACTTGCTTGATAGCCTCTTTCTCTTTTTGGACAACACTGTCCGGCAGCGGCGCATAGGAAAGTGCAGCCGTCATCTTCTGTCCGTCCGTAACCATCCAGTTCAGAAAGTCGGCTAGAATCTTGCCCTTCGCGGCATCCTGTGACTGCTGAGGAATCAGCAGCCAGGTAAAACTCGAAATGGGATAGGCGTCCTTGCCCGGCGCGTTCGTAATGGAAACGCGAAAATCCGCCGGCATTTTCGGAGCCGACGCAGCCGCTGCAGTCACTCCTTCCAGAGACGCCTTCAGGAAGACCCCGGCGGCATTTCGGACGCTGCCGTACGGTATGTTGTTCTGCACCGCGTAGATCAGTTCGACGTAGCCGATCGCTCCCTGCAACTGTCGAATCGAACCCGCGACCCCTTCGTTGCCCTTTCCGCCCAGCCCGATCGGCCACTTGACGCTGGTGTTGCTGCCCACGTCGCTCTTCCAATCCGCACTGACCTTTGACAGATAGTCCGTCCAGATGAACGTGGTCCCGCTGCCATCGGAGCGATGCACCACAATGATGTCCTTGTCGGGGAAGTTGACGCCCGGGTTTGCGCCCGTGATGGCTTTGTCATTCCACTTGGTGATCTTGCCCAGGAAGATTCCTGCCAGGGCATCGGGGGTGAACTTCACCTCCCCGCTCACTCCCGGAATGTTGTAGGCCGGCACCACCGCGCCCAGCACGCTCGGAATATTGAGAATCTTGGTCTTCCGCTTGGCTTGAGCTTCCGTGAGCTGAACGTCCGTCATCGGCATATCGCTGGCGCCGAAATCCACCGTACCTTCCGTCACTTGGCGGATGCCGCCACCGCTGCCAATGGACTGGTAGTTGACCTGAACCTCGGGGTGCAGCTTTTTGTATTCGCTAAACCATTTCGAGTAAATGGGATTTGGGAACGTGGCCCCTGCCCCGTTCAGCGTGGTCTGGCTGACTGCCGGTAGAGCTAGAAACGCACATACCAAAAGCAACACGATTCGTCGCATCACTCGATGATTCCTCCTAAGCATAGGTGTCCTAACTTCTATCGGCGCTATGTTACAGGACAGTTACAAACGAGTGAATTTCTGATGAATGGGATTGTGCGCTTTAATGCGCGGCCATTACCGAGGGCTGCAAGCGCGCAATCTCCCGCGGAAACAGGGTATTGCCGGGAAATTGCGTGCGCAGCGAGGTGAGCAGTTCGAGCGCGCGGGTCTTGTCCTTATCGCGCACATAGGCAATCGCCAGCAGGATGCGGGCAAATGGCGCCAGATAGTGCCCGTGCTGAGCTGTCAGCTGCAAGTCGGCGATGCCCGCTTGTTTGTCGCCGGGTAATCCGCCCATGCGCAGAAGCCAGCGCACCGGCGCCGCCATACTGCCGATAATGTACTTGCTGAATCCCGTCGCCAACTGTGCGTCGTAACAGTTCGAACAAACCGCCAGCAGTTGCTGCGCCCAGGTGGAAGCCTCTTTGGTGTAGTGCAAGGAGGCCAGATTTCGTTTCTCAATCAGCGCGGCATAGTCGGCCTGCAATCCAGACCCTAGAGTCAGAGCAAACAATGCGTCTTGATCTTTGCCGTTCTTGCTGAGGCGAGCGTGGGCAAGTTGGTCCGCGTGGTCCAGTGCCGCCTCGAATTGATTGTGTATCGCCGGATCGGGGCTTAGTTTCGATCGCGCGGTAAAGGATCCGTCGTTCTCGTAGAACTGGCCCTCGAGA
>PMXH01000281.1 GCA_003165855.1 Acidobacteriaceae bacterium
TCTTCCGGGTCGTAGCGCAGAAACTCCTGCCACAGGCAGTACGTCACCGGCGCCAACCCCATGGGCGCTCCAGGATGTCCGCTGTTGGCCTGTTGTACCGCGTCAATCGCCAAGGTTCGAATCGTGTTAATGCACAGCGTATCCAATTGCTTGCCGGTCACCAACGCCTGTTCACTGGCTACCATGCGATGCGCTCTCCTCCCAGAGGACAACTCTGCCGTGCTAGGTTGCTCCACTGGCCAGCCCGGTAGTGGTGCAGTTTGATTGTCATTCCGAACAAGCGTTCTTTGCGCCGTGAGGAATCTGGGCGAGCCGCGCGACGGGTCGCGTTCTTTGCGACCCATCAATCGCGCGTTTGGCTCGCTTCCCTGTCAAACTGCACCACTACCGGCCAGCCCTATTAGAGTTCCGGGGACAGAAAAGGGTTTCAGCTGTCGCACCGAGTGTATCAATTTCTTGCGGACCAATGTCGGCGGATCTGTGAAAAATGCAGATAAAATGCGGAAACAGTGCAGTGCACGAGAGAACAGAAGAAGAAAGAATTGGGAGAAGAGGAACGAAGAAGCTGCTTTTTATTTCAGCAATTGCAGGTAGCTGTTCTCGCTGTTCAACGATCTGGTAGCTTCTTGGACATACTTGAGAAACTGCCGGAGGTTCTCTTTCCCGGTGGGATCCATTCCGGCAAAGCGAATGCGCACGCCCCCTGCCGGAGCGCTGCGCGTAACCACTCCGCTGAGCGCAAGACCCTTCACCCAAATCTTGCCACTCGCCACCCAAAGTCCGATTTCGACCTTTGCGCCGCCGCCGACCAGGGCTGCCGTCTCTACCTGGCATCCTCCCAGGCTGGTGTTGGAGAGATTTCCCCAAATCGGAGCATCCGCGTCATTCACCCGCAGCTCCACTGCCACAAAGCACTTGATTCTGGGATGCCGTCTTCGATCTTGTCCCCAGTTGGGGCTAAAGATGTCTGGCTCAAACGGCGGGACTGCTGAGGCCCGCGCTGGCAAGGTCTGGGGGGCAGACTCGGTCGCTACTTTGGTGGAAGGTGGAGAACTTGCATCGCTGGAGGCGCCGTGCTTGATCTCCCGCACGGCCGCGAGCAAAGCCTCTTCTCTCTTCTCCGGCGGGGCATCGCGATACGTCTGTAGCAGTTTTCCCAGGTTCCGGGCCAGGTCTGGATCGGCCAGCAACCTCGTCCAGTCTGTTCCCAATGCGGTGTTCGATCGTGAGTCACTCATCTTGAAGTACGCGTCGTCGCTCGTTCTCGGAAACGAGTCCCGGTATCAGCTTGAGCCAACCGTTACCCTCCCGCAAGATGACCAAAGTCACCCCCGGGCGAGATTCCGCAAGTAATTTTCAATCGATAGGTTCCAGGCCTTTCAAATGGCTTCCCAGTACTCCCCGCTGTTCGTCCGTGAGCGACAGGAATTCAAAGCCGTACTGGAATCCGCGGCGGTAGCGGACCACCGCGCGCAACTCCCACGCAAGCGCTGATCCGGGAAGCGAAAAGCTCAACCCCGCTACTTCACCCCCATCCAGTTCTGCCGCCAGTAGTATGCCGATTCCCGCTTCCGACAGATCCCTGCAGTGTCCCTCGATCTTCTGGTATTTGTTTCCCTGAAAATAGCTCAGGGTCACTCGGAAATCTCCGCGATATCTCGGATGCCGTCGCCGGCGACGGTCGGCTTGCTTGCTGGCGCGCTTTGGGCTCGATGCGGGCATGAGTCAGTGGACGTTCGCAGACCTCGCGACTACTGTTAACGAGGCTCGAATGCGACTTGAATGACCTCGGTGCTTTCTTCGGATGCAGCCTCAAACTTCCACTTGCGGACCGCATCCATTGCCGCTTCGATCAGCACCGGACTCCCACCCAACGCCTTGGTCGACTTAACGTTCCCATCCGCCCGAATCACTGTTTCCAGCTTGACTACACCGCTCATGTGCATGCGCTTCGCGAGTTCCGGATACACCGGAGCAATTCTGTTGATGACCTTTCGATCCGCATGACTCTGCGCCTGAGCCGTACTGGTACGCACAAACAGACTGGCAGTCAGCGCCAGCCCAACGATAACGATAAGAATGACCACTCGACGCATGGGAGATGAACCTACCTCCTCCACTCTATCGGCAGCCTCTGCGCGGTGGAAAGTGTCTAAAGTAATGGGGAAACAAATATAATCTTCATGAATTGTTGCGATCCCACAGATCTCGGTTCCTCTTGCACGCTCGCTTGCCCGTCCTCTCGGCAAAATGCCCGCCGCCGCGGACTCTCGGCAGCGTCCAACTTCACACCCGCAAGCTGCCCGGTTTTTGCATCGCGGCATGTCTCATGCGAATCAATTACAAGGACGATATGCTATGAATGAGAAAGGTCGTCCCGAAGACGTTCTTCACCGTGGGACCTCTTCAGAACCGGAAATGCCCCGCTTCCTAGCTCAACCAGACCGCAGACTTCTTTTGCTCGCACTTTTCCTGCTGTTCGCTATCACGCGCCTTGTAGCCCAGAATTCCGTTCCTGCGCCTTCCATCTCCCTTCCCGGATCGCAGAGTCCCTTTACCGGCAGCGAGCCTGAGGGCAAAGCTACTCCGGAAGTCTTGCAACTGAGTTTCCAGGAGGCCATCGACCGCGGGTTGCGTACCAATCTCGGCCTGCTGCTCTCCGGCGATCAGACCATCATGGCTCGGGGCCAGCGCTGGAAAGAACTCAGCGAGCTACTGCCCCACATCTCCGGCCAGATACAGGAAGACGCCCAGACTCAGAGTCTGGCCGCGCTTGGTTTCCAAAAGCTCTTCCCGCTTTTTGGCCTGAAGGGCAGCATCCCCCCGGTAACCCCTACCTACAATTACTTCGACGCGCGTGCTTCCTTCAGCCAATCTCTGTTTAACTTCAGCGATCTCGAGAAGGAACGCGCCGCTTCCGAGAGCCTGAAATCCGCGCAGTATACCTTTAAAGATGCAAGAGAGTTGGTTGTCCTTGCCGTCGGCAACGGCTATCTGATGGCCATTGCCACCGCCGCTCGCATTGAAACTACAGATGCTCAGGTTAAGAACGCTCAAGCCCTGTACGGCAAGGCGACCGACCAGCTTAAAGCCGGCCTCAGCCCAGCCATCGACACCCTGCGCTCTCAGGTCGAATTGCAAACCCGTCAGCAGCAACTGATCGCGGCGCGCAACGACTTTGCCAAGCAGAAACTATCGTTAGCTCGCATCATCGGNNCGGGCCGCGGAACTTTCGCGCCGCGCCGCCACCGCCGGACACTATCCCTCTCTGGACGTTAACGCGAACTACGGCGACATTGGAGTAACCCCGGCCCATTCCAACGGAACCTGGCAGGTCACCGGAGGCCTCAACATCCCCATCTTTGCGGGAGGAAAGACCCACAGTGACGTCCTCGAAGCCGATGCCCAGTTGAAGGAAGCGCGTTCTCAATTGGCCGATCTGCGCGGCCGCATCGACTATGAAGTCCGCGCGGCGCTGCTCGACCTCAGTTCGGCCGCCGAGCAGGTCGAGGTTGCCCGCAGTTCCGTCGACCTGGCGGAACAGGCCTTCACCCAGTCCAGCGATCGTTTCGCCGCCGGCGTTACCGACAACCTCGAAGTCGTTCAGTCGCAGGAGTCCGTGGCCAGCGCTCATGAGAGTTACATTCAAAGTCTCTACGCGCATAATCTGGCCAAGATCGAACTGGCTCGCGCCATCGGCGATGCCGAACAGGGAGTCAAGCGCTATTTGAAAGGCAATCAATAACTCATGGAACCGACGACGCAAACCCCGGCTGCTCCGCCGGATCAAACTCAAAGCCAGACCAAGCCTTTGCCGGCGACGGAACGCGATTTCCACACTCGTCCCTCCCGCACCGCCAGCCCCGGTTTCCGCATCGCGATCGTGATCGCTGTGCTCGTGTTGCTGGTCGTGGGATTTTTCGTCTACCGTTACGTCACCAGTTACGAATCCACCGATGACGCCCAGGTAGACGGCCACATCAATTCCATCAGCACCCGCATCTCCGGCCATGTCGTGAAGCTGAATGTTCTGGATAACCAGTATGTGGAAGCGGGTACGGTGCTGGTGGAAATCGATCCCGCCGACTACCAGGTTGCCGCCGACCGCGCCAAAGCCGACTTCGATAGCGCCCAAGCCTCGGCCTCGGCCGCCGGCGTCGATATCCCGATCACTTCCGTCAACACCAGCAGTCAGGTCTCGGCATCGGAGGCCGATGTGGCCAGTGCCCGCGCTGGAATCTCAGCGGCCCGGCAGCAGTTCGACGCCGCCAAAGCCCAGCGCGATGAAGCCGAAGCCAACAACGTCAAAGCCCAGAACGATCTCGCCCGCTACAAGCAATTGGTGGACAAGCAGGAGATTTCTCAGCAGCAATACGATCAAGCCGTAGCCGCCGCCGCAGCCAATGCCGCCGCCGTGCAAGCGGCTCACGCCAACGCCGATGCTACCCAGTCGCAGGTCACTCAAGCCCAGCAAAAACTACTCCAGGCCGAAGCCAGTTGGCGCAGCGCTCAGACCGGCCCCAAACAAATACAGATCATGCGCTCGAAAGCCGCTTCCGCTCTAGCCGACGCTCAACTCAAGAAAGCCAACCTCGATCAGGCGCAATTGAATCTGCAGTACACGAAAATCGTCGCCCCTGTTTCCGGCGTGGTCAGCGACCGCACTGTCGAAGTCGGACAGAACGTCTCCCCGGGCCAGGAGCTGCTCAAAATCATTCCTCTCAACGATGTCTGGATCACCGCCAACTATAAGGAGACCCAGCTTCGCGAGATGAAAGTCGGCCAGCGTGTCACCATCGAAGTCGATGCCAACGGAAGAAGCTACAACGGCAAGCTCGACAGCGTCGCCGGCGCCAGCGGCGCCCGTTTCAGCCTGCTGCCTCCCGAGAATGCCACCGGAAACTATGTGAAGGTCGTGCAGCGTATTCCGGTTAAGATCGTGCTCGATCCCGACCAGAACAAGGATCAGTCGCTGCGGCCCGGCATGTCCGTCGATCCCAAGGTCTGGATTCGCCAATGAGCGCTGGCGCCTCGACGCTGAATAACGCCAACGCCGATACCTGGCGTCCCGCGGTCAACCCGTGGATCATCGCCATCACGGTTACGCTCGCGACTTTCATGGAAGTGCTCGACACTTCCATCGCCAACGTTGCTCTCCCCCACATCGCGGGCAGCCTCTCCGCTGGGCAGGACGAGAGCACCTGGGTCCTCACTTCCTATCTCGTCTCCAACGCCATCGTGCTTCCGCTGAGCGGATGGCTCTCTTCCATCGTGGGCCGCAAGAACTTCTACATGGGCTGCGTGGCCTTATTCACCGTCAGTTCTTTCCTGTGCGGATTGGCCCCGAACCTGGCCGTTCTCATCATTTGCCGCGTGCTGCAAGGTGCTGGTGGAGGCGGGCTTCAGCCCAGCGAGCAAGCCATCCTTGCCGATACCTTTGCTCCCGCGAAGCGCGGCATGGCCTTTGCCGTCTACGGCATCGCCGTCGTCAGCGCTCCCGCCATCGGTCCTACCCTCGGCGGCTGGATCACCGACAACTTTACCTGGCGCTGGATTTTCTTCATCAACATCCCGGTCGGAATCTTATCCCTGCTGCTTACCTCGCGGCTCATTCAAGACCCGCCCTACCTCAAACGCCGCAAGCTCAGCGAAACCAAAATCGACTACATCGGCCTCGGTTTTGTCGCACTGGGCCTGGGCGCGCTGCAGATTGTCCTCGACAAAGGCCAGCGCGATGACTGGTTCGAATCTCACTTCATCGTGATCCTTTCCGCAATCGCCGCGGCCTCCCTGATTTTCGTGGTCATCTGGGAGTGGAGGAACAAGGAACCCATCATCGATCTGCATTTGTTCCGCGATCGCACCTTCGCCGTCTCCAATTTGCTGATGTTCATGCTGGGTTTCGCGCTTCTGGGTAGCACCTTGCTCCTGCCCCTATTCATGCAGACTCTGCTCGGCTATACCGCCGAGCGATCCGGCCTGGCGCTGATGCCCGGCGGATTCACCATCATGCTCTTGCTGCCCCTCGTGGGATTTTTGCTTTCGCGCTACAGTCCGCGCTGGCTGCTGATTTTCGGCTTGGTCGTCCTTTCCGGATCCCTGTTTCACATGGCCCATTTTGATCTGGACATCGACTTCCGCACCGCCGCCATGTCCCGTGTCTTTCAGGCCGCCGGAATGGCCTTCCTCTTTGTCCCCATCAACACCGCGGCCTATGCCTTTCTTCCGCGCGACAAGAACAATGCCGCGTCCGGCCTGATGAACCTCGCCCGCAACATCGGCGGTAGCGTTGGGATTTCCCTGGTCACCACCAAACTGGATCGCAGTACACAGGTTCACCTGAGCGATTTGTCTCACAATCTAAGCGCCTCCAACCCCGCCTTTCAGTCGATGCTGCAGGGCGCAACCCAGGCCCTGCGGACGCACGGCGCGAGCGCGTCATTTGCCACCCAGCAGGCCTACGCCCTGATTGAAGGCACGCTGCAGCGGCAAGCCACCATGCTGGCTTATCTCGATGACTTCCGCCTTCTCGGCATATCCATCCTCGTCATGGTTCCTTTGGTGTTCCTGATGAAAAAAGGTAAACCCGGAGGCGGGACCGCGGTACACTAATGCGCGGTAAAATGAAGGGAACGGTGTCTGGTGTTGGATAGCGGTTGCGCGGCGAAAGTCGAGATAACGGCGTCCGGCGTTGGACGGCGACTGACTGTTTGGCTGGTTTTGGGTGGCGCGGCGGTTCACCTCTGCGATAATCGGCTGCTTTCCAACCCCGGCTTCAGAGCTTGCTGAAAAGCGTACGATCCGTATCAGGGCATCGCTTCAGCGATGCCGCAAGTGCCGCAGAATCAGCGCTGGCTTTAGCCGCTGAGGGACTCTAGAGGAACTCATGTTTCGTCTCATCACCATCGAGCGTGAGTACGGCTGCGGCGGCGGCGCCATTGCCGCTGAACTGGCTCAGCGTCTGGGTTGGAAGGTCTGGGACCACCTTCTCACCGAAGAAATTGCCCGCCTCGCCAATGTGGATGCTTCCACCGTCAAGCGCTGTGAAGAGCGCATGGACAGCGCTTTCTATCGCCTGGCCAAAGCTTTCTGGCGCGGCAGCTACGAGCCCAAGTCCTCACTAGGCAGTCAGTCCTTTGACACCGATTGCATGATGTCGATGATGGAGCAAATCACCGCCAGAATCGCTCAGGAAGGCAACGCCATAGTGGTCGGACGTGGCGCACCGTACTTTCTGCGCGAGCAGCCCGATGCCTTCCACGTTTTTCTCTACGCCCCGCGCGCCGAAAAAATACGCCGTCTGCTGCAGGACGGATCCACAAAATCGTCCGCCGAGGAACTCGTGGATGCGGTTGACCGCGAGCGCATCGCCTACGTCAAACACTACTTCAATGCCGACTGGCCTACCCGCTCCCTCTACCACATGATGATCAACACGGCCGTGGGCAATGATTCGGTCATCGAGACCATCCTCCACACCATGCATCTCGTCGAAGGCCGTCCCAAGGCCACCGACTACGAACACCCCAAGGTTCCCAGTTCCGTCTAGATCAAGTTGGGCCTTCGCCCTATAATCTAGATGTGTTAACCGAAGAAGACAAACAGTGGATTAGCCAACGGTTGGAGAAGGTGGAAACCACCCTGCTCACCGAGTTCCACAAATGGGCGTCCCCGGTCGAATTGCGTCAGAAGAGCCACGCCGCAGCAATTCGCGCACTGGATACCGAGGTTGAGGCCCGTCAGACCGGGTGAAGAATCTCGAAGGCCGCTAACTGATATCGCCCGCAGAGCGGGAGACCCGCCCTTTGCAAAGGACGCAAAGCATGGGCAGACCGCGGATTGGCCTATACGGAAGCCCATATTTTCGTGGGAAAATGGCGTGCTCACCGCCTGAAAGATGGCGTTAAGGTATGATCCTGATGCCCGTGGGGCCAGCTACTCTTGATGCCAGACTGCGTAAGCCGAGCGCACTTTGCCAGCCCGCCGGGGATGCGAACGACGATCACTGGTGCCCGAATTGCATGCCTCTTTTGTCTGTTTTTCTTGATCGCTTGGGGACTGGGCTACCCAACACTGAACCGATATGATCCCCGTGAGACACCGGGCCTGAGCGATGTACGAAGCTATGCAGCCCTGGTTACGGGAACGCCCGCCCTCGAAACGGGGCACATGCGGTTTCGCGTTTTAATACCCTGGATTGCCAGGCCCTTCTACCGCCTCGCGAAGGGAAGGTTCGGCAGCTGGAATCCGGTCATGTTTGGACTCCTTGTTGCCGACTCACTCTTTGTGGCAGCAACGGCGCTGCTGATCGTGGTTCTCGGAACCCGCCAGTTCGACCGCTACGCAGTTTCGCTGCTGGCATCGCTGCTGTATCTGCTGAACTTTGCCGTCCCCAACCTTAGGGTGACGGGCGGCGTCGATGCTGGTGAGGGCTTCTTCCTGCTTGCGCTTCTCTGGAGCTTGTCGGAACTTCGTTTGTGGGCACTGCTTTTGGTCGCGGTATTTGGAGCGTTGACGAAGGAGACGTTTGTCCCCTTCTGCATTGTCTTTATGGCGGCCTGGTGGTTGGTTGTCCGCAAGGCTCTGGCTTCGCCGGGGCGGAGCTTGATCTGGATTATTACCAGCTCTGCCGTTAGCTTGGTGACGGCGACCGCCCTTCAGTGGTGGATCGCGGGCCACTTCGTGAGCCCTGTTGAGTTCGCCGCTGGTCTGCACGGGAATCATGAGTACCTGCGCCACTTTGCATCATCGCTGTGGGACCAGAACTTCTGGTACATATTTTTGTGGTTGCTGCCGGCGGCCATTCCAAACTTGAAAGCATTTCCGAAATCGTGGTTGATCCCGACTGGCGCGGCCGCGGTCGTGGCGTTCGTACTCGACGGATACTACGGTGGCGCGCCGGGTACGGTCGGCAGGGCGTTGTTCAGCNNATCAGAGTCACATGAATTGATCAGCGCCGGAAGATGGGCCAACACCAGTCCGGAGGACCGGGCCAAATCAGCGCGTTACCCGGGCGCCTTGCGGTCGCTGCGCCGCCGGACAGCAATCCTCCGCGCAAACATCCGCTCGCGGCCCCAGCAATCCCACCGTCCGCCGCTCTAACTCCGGATTCATCCGCTCCAGAATCAGCTCTCGAATCATGCCGATGAACTTGGGATGCAGGTCTACTGTCTTCGCCCGTACCATGGGCAATTGCAGCGCATCGCTAACCTGCCGCGCTTCCACGTCCAGGTCGTACAGAACTTCCATGTGATCGGAGATGAAGCTGATCGGCGCCACCACCACCGCCGACGCCAGATTTCCCGCCTTCACCTGCCGCAAGTACTCGAGAATGTCCGGTCCCAACCATGGCTGTGCCGGAGTGCCGCTGCGGCTCTGGTAGACGAGCGCATCGTTCTTGTGAACATCGTCACCGTGGCCCAGCGCTTCCGAAACCAGCCGCCGCACTTCCTCCAACTGCTTCACATAATCGCAAGTGTTCGCCATCGAAGCCGGAATGCTGTGCGCGGTATAAACGATCTGCACGTTCTGCCGCGCCTCCGCCGGAACCACCTGTAGCGCGTCCCGCACTCGATCCACTGTGGCTTCGATGAACCCTGGATGGTTAAAGAATGGCCGCAGCTTGTCCACTTCCGGCGCGCCCGGGTCAGACTGAGAAAGCCCAGACTGAGAAAGCCCAGACTGAGAAAGCCCAACTTCGCCTTGCGCCCGCGCGATGTCCTCGCGATACTGCCGGCAACCCGAGTACGAACTGTAGGCCGAAGTCACAAAAGCCACAGCTCGCCGGATGCCATCCTGCTTCATCTTCCGCAGAGTCTCAGGCAGCAGCGGATGCCAATTTCGGTTGCCCCAATAGACGGGCAGCTTCGGCCCGTTTCGTTCCAACTCCGCCTCCAGGGCCGCGATCAGATTTCGCGTCTGCTGGTTGATCGGGCTCTTGCCCCCGAAGAGGTAATAGTGCTCAGCCACGGTCAAGAGCCGCTCACGCGGAATGTTCCGTCCGCGCAGCACGTTTTCCAGGAAGGGAATCACCTCTTCGCGAGATTCCGGTCCGCCGAATGAGACCACAAGAATAGCGTCGTAGTTCATGTCCAGATGATGGCCGAGACTATTTCCTTATGCCGCGCATCCAATCAGAATCCTCTGCGGTTGGCCCCAAAGTTGTTAGCTCCAAAACCTATGTTGGACGGGTCGTTACCTTCTGCTCGCCGATTCAGTCCAATGCAGAGTGGAACCATGATACCTGTCTGGGTTGCCTGCGCGCATCCAGCCCGGGAACTGGGTAGTGGTGCAGTTTGATTGTCATTCCGAACAAGCGTTCTTTGCGCCGTGAGGAATCTGGGCGAGCCGCGCGACGGGTCGCGTTCTTTGCGACCCATCAATCGCGCGTTTGGCTCGCTTCCCTATCGAACTGCACCACTACCGGGAACTGGCCGAACCTGCCAGATAGCCGAATAGGAGAAGCCGCATGTTAGGCTGCTGCGGGAGACTATGGAGACGCTAGAGTGATCGGCCGGGTCTTCAAAGCATTTCAATATCGCGATTTCCGCCTGATGTGGTTTGGCGCTTGCACCTCCAGCATCGGCACCTGGATGCAAATCGTCGCCCAGGGCTGGCTCATCTATCGCCTCAGCCACTCCGCGTTCTTACTCGCGCTGGATCAATTTCTCGGCGGCATTCCTATCTTTCTTTTCTCGCTGATCGGCGGCGTGATGGCCGATCGTGTCGAACGACGGAGAATTCTGCTTGGCTCCCAATACGTCCAGATGGCTACCGCCGGCATACTCACCATTCTGGTGGCGACCGGCTTCGTGCACGTCTGGCATATCCTCTGCCTTTCGTTCATCTCCGGTCTGGCCCAGGCCTTCGGTGGACCTGCCTATCAGGCGCTGATTCCTACCCTTGTCGATAGGGAAGACATGCCGAACGCCATCGCATTGAATTCGATTCAGTTCAATGTCGCGGTCATGGTCGGGCCGGCGCTGGCCGGGCAGGCCTTAGCCAAGCTGGGAGAGAAGTGGTGTTTCGGCTTGAACGCACTTTCCTTCCTTGCGCCCATCATTTCTCTGTCCATCATCAGTGCCCGCTTCCTGCCGGTGAAGACGACGGAGACAATGTTCGCCAGCCTGAAGCAGGGCATCCAGTTCGCTCGCAAACAGACTTCGATGGAAGCTCTGATCGTGCTGGCCTTCTGCATGACCGCTCTAAGCATGCCCATGCGCACCTACATTCCCGTGTTCGTGAAGGATATTTTCCACCGCGGTCCGGAGACCTACGGCAACCTGCTATCGCTGATGGGATTGGGCTCGATTGTCGGCTCGTTGACCATCGCAGGACTGGGCAACATAAAGAAGAAAGGGAGCCTCGCTCTCGGCGCGCTCATTTGCCTCGGCGCGGGGATTTCCGGATTCGCCCTTTCGAAGTCAGTGCCGGCCAGCGGAGCCATTCTGGTCCTGGTGGGCGCTTCCATGATGGCGGTCTTTGCCACCGTGAATTCGCTGGTGCAGTTGATCACTACTAACGAAATGCGCGGGCGGGTGATGAGCGTCTACAACGTTGCTTTTCGCGGCGGTATGCCCATGGGAAACCTGCTCTCGGGTTGGCTCGTCCCTATATTTACCGCGCCTTGGGTTCTGGCTGTGAACGGACTCATGCTGGTTCTGCTGGCTCTGTACTTCCTGCTGGTGCAACGCCGGGTGGCCGCGCTTTGAGATCCTGCGAACTGAAGTGAAACAAGAAGAATGGTGCGCCCGGAGAGATTCGAACTCCCGACCTATTGCTCCGGAGGCAATCGCTCTATCCATCTGAGCTACGGGCGCCCACCAGTAGCTTCAGTTTACATGGCCGGTTCACAAGCATCAACGGCAGGGATGTGTGGTCGCTCCACGAGCAGGTGACGGGCGCAAACGGATCTCAGCATGCCCGGTTTTCATCGCGTGCATCGACCCGGGGGCGCAAAGCCCCCAGCGGCGCGGTCGCGAAACTTGGTTCACGCTCGTCGGAATGGGAACGTCGATTCTCCTAGTAGCGGCCCCGTCCGCCGCCGCCGCCACCGCGGCCGCCACGGTCTCCGCCGCGGTCCCCGCCTCGACCGCCGCGATCGCGTCCGCCGCCTCCGGCGTGCTCGGTTTTGGGGCGCGCCTCGTTGACGTTGAGCGTGCGTCCGCCCACCTGCGAGCCGTTCAGCGCGGTAATGGCCTTCTCTCCATCCTCGTTGCTGGCCATTTCCACGAAGCCAAATCCGCGCGAGCGTCCGGTGTCGCGGTCCGTCATGATGCTGACCCGGTCCACTTGCCCGAAGGGCTCAAACATCTGGCGCAGTTCGTCTTCCGATGTGTTAAAGCTCAGGTTTCCCACGAAAATATTCTTCAAGCATCGGCCTCTGCATTGAGCTGTCGAAGTGCAAGCTCGATGCGGCGGACTGGCAGGTCGGGGACACCTTCCTGAAAATCGGAACCGGAGCTGGCGAACAGTCGAATGCGGCACGAAGTATAGCAGGTTTGTCAAACCGGGCAGGTTAAAACAGATCAAAAGCCGCACAGCCGAGCTTAGCACTCGTCCACTTGCCAAAATCCCTCGCGGTGATACCCCACCTGCAACAGCCGGTTCTTGGGATCGTGCCGCTTACCGCAGTTGAGACAGATTAAATACCGGCTCCAGGCCGTCCCCTGGTGGTCGTAGTTCTCCGCCACAACAAACGCCGTGCCGCAACTGCAGGAGACCAGAAACATTCTCAAAGGCGCGTCGCCTTTGGATCTTTTGGATTGAGTGCCGGATTGAGTGCCGGACTTCACCCCTCGACCGTCGCCATCGACTTCTTCTTGCGCTGGTTCGATTGCAAGACCTTTTTTCGCAGCCGCAGTGATTTGGGAGTGATCTCCACGAATTCATCGTCCGCGATGAATTCGATGGCCTGCTCCAGATTCAAGTTCCGGAAGGGCACCAGGCGGATCGCCTCGTCGGCCGTGGAAGCGCGCATGTTGGTGAGTTTCTTTTCCCGCACCGCGTTGACGTCGAGATCATCATCTTTCGCGTTCTCGCCGATGATCATCCCTTCATACAGTTCAACACCCGGTCCAACGAAAAGCTCTCCGCGCTCCTGCAGTCCCCACAGCGCGTAGGCGGTCGAAACTCCGGAGCGGTCCGCGATCAGGGCCCCGGTAAGCCGGTGCGGAATTTCCCCTTGCCACTCGGTATATCCATCGAACAGCGAATTCATCACGATGGTCCCGCGCGTGTCGGTGAGCAACTGGCTGCGCAGTCCGATCAGCCCGCGACTGGGCACGCGGAACTCAATGCGTACCCGCCCATAGCCGTGGTTGTGCATGTTGAGGACCTCGCTCTTGCGCGATCCCAACTGCTCCATGACCACGCCTACGAATGCCTCCGGCACGTCCACAGTGAGATGCTCCACTGGTTCCATCAGCTTTCCATCAATGCGCTTGGTGACGATCTCGGGCTTGCCCACCATCAGCTCATAACCCTCGCGCCGCATCATTTCGATGGTGATTGAAAGCTGCAGTTCGCCGCGCCCCAGCACCTTGAAGGAATCAGTCGTGCCCATTTCCTCCACGCGTAGAGAAACGTTGGTGAGCAGTTCCTTCGCCAGACGCTCGCGCAGATTTCGTGAGGTGACGTAGGTTCCTTCGCGTCCGGCGAACGGCGAAGTATTCACCGTGAAGGTCATCGCGATGGTTGGCTCATCGATCACAATGGGCGGCAGAGGCGCCGGATTCAAAGCGTCCGTGATCGTCTCGCCGATGGTGATTCCCTCCACCCCGGCCACGGCGACAATATCGCCCAGCACCGTTTCTGTGATGTCAGTCCGCTTCAGCCCCGAGAAAGAAAACAGTTTTGTGATTTTGGTCTTGTGCATCGATCCATCTAGTTTCGCGATCACCACGTCTTCGCCGGTGTACATCGTCCCGTTAAATACGCGCGCGATAGCCAGACGCCCCAGAAAATCGCTGTAATCGAGGTTCGCGACCAGAATCTGCAGCGGGCCTGCCGGGTCACCCTGGGGCAGCGGTATCGTTTTCAGAATCGCGTCAAACAGCGGCCGCAGATTCTCGCCGCCGCCCGCGATGTCCGTCGACGCCGTCCCCTGCTTCGCATTCGTGTAGAGAACCGGAAAGTCGAGCTGATCTTCCTTCGCGTCCAGATCGATAAACAGGTCGTAGATTTCGTTGAGCACTTCCTGCGGACGGGCATCGGGCCGGTCGATCTTATTAATAACCACAATGGGCGGCAGCTTCGCCTCGAGAGCTTTGCTCAGAACGTAGCGCGTCTGCGGCAGCGGACCTTCGCTGGCGTCCACCAGCAGCATGACGCCATCCACCATTTTGAGCGCGCGCTCCACTTCGCCCCCGAAATCGCTATGGCCGGGCGTGTCGACGATATTGATCTTGACGCCGTGGTAACGNNGTTTTGCCGTGGTCCACGTGCGCGATGATGGCGATATTGCGAATACTTAAACTCAAGGCGTGTCCTTTACCGATGAATCGGATTGCTGGGTGCATTCAGCCAGGAGGGGCTGTAATGCCCTACCTATAACTTTACTATGGGTGGAGGCTTCTCAGGGGATTACATCGCACTTACGCGCAAGTTTGCTGGGCAAGGGACGCTTGCTGGGCTCCAAAATTTAGGAGAGCGGAGAAACAACGTCAGCCCACTACCGTCTTCGGCTTGGGCGCGGGCTTTCCCGCCAACCGCGCTTCCACTTCCTTCACCGCGCGCTGCGCCGCAAGGATCCCCGTGTTGGTGGTCGATTCCGGCCCCTCAGAGTCCGTGTTCGCGAAGAAAACGCGATCCAAGGGCTGGCGCGCCAGGGGCTGAACCTGCGTATACAGCCCAGGCGTCGACATATACAAAGGATGCCCCCGCCGGTAGATGTGTACCTCGATCGGATCGACATTCAACCCCGGCATCAGCTTCTGAAAATCGCTCAGCACATTCGCCGCGATCTTGCGCGCCCCGATTTCGTTCAAGAGGTAGCCACGCTCGTCCTCTTTCATCGGTGTGTAACAGCTGAGAATGTTGAACTTCTGCTGATAACCTGGCTGTTTGCGAATCACCCAGTCGGCAACCACGACATCGGTAAATGCGCTCCCGGGGCACCACGTGTCATAGCCGTGATTGAAAACCGGCTTATCGAAAATCAGATTCACCACGGGATACGGAATATAGCGAATCTGATGCATGGCGTCGCTTTGTTTCTCGGGCAGTCCCTCAACGATGTGTCGCGTGATGAACTTAGGGGTAGCCATAATCACGGCCTTGGCGGCAACCGTCTTCAATTCGCCGCCCAACATGTAAGTCACCAGCACCTGTTCTTTTTCGGAGACTACGGCCACGGTGGTCGCGCCTGTCTGCATATGGTCTTTGTATTTCGGCAGCAGAATGTCCGCCAGTTTCTTCGTGATCGCGCCTAAGCCTCCGGGCCAGGTGTAGCGATCGTCGGTTCGGCTCTCTTCGACCATCTCTTGCAATGCCTCAATCGCCAAGCCGGCCGTCGTCTCTTCGCTGGTTGCACCCCAGTTGGATGGCCCAAAGTTATCCCACCAGAGTTTCAGCTCTTCCGGATATCCCTTCAGGAAATCGGAAAACGGTTTGCCGTAAACTTCTTTACTCCTCTTCTCGACGTCAATCGCGAGCATTTCCTTCTTGAACTTCTTGAAGCTCTCTCGAACCGGTGGCGGATAGGGCAGCTTATTCAGGCCGTCTCCCCATGTATCTGGGACCAACTCCCCCCGAATGATGCTGGCATCGGAGCTGTCGATCGGCAGCATCTCGAGCCCGATTTCTTTCGAGAAGGTGTAAGCGTATTCGTCCTTCGTCAGAAACGCCGATCCCGTTCCATAGATGTTTCCTTCATACTCCATCCCGTAGGCGTTGCCGCCCCAGTGCGGTTCTTTTTCGAGTAAGAGGAAATCGCGATGTTGTAAACGATAGGCCGCAGCCAGTCCGCTCACACCGCCGCCGACAATCACCACGTCATGCCGCGCCGAAGCCGGAGGCCGCGAGAATACTCTCCCGTCGCGTACTTGATGGCAGATTCGGTTGTCCTCGCCATCCACATCCGCGCCGTGACTTTTCTGCGCATCGCCGGTTTGCGCGGCTACCAGCGAAAGATCGATCGGACATCCCGCCGTCACCGCCCCTGCGACTACGAACTTAATGAAGTCCCTGCGATTCGCACTCATGCCGCATCCCCCTCTGCCGCGTCCACGATTTCGGCGCCCAGGTCTGATCCCGCCTCGCCGCGTACGCGCAAGCGATACCAGAACACAATCGCCACCAGCGAAAACACAAAGATGATGGTCGACACCGCGTTGATCTCCGGCGTGATGCCGCGCCGCAGCCGCCCCCAGATTTCCAGAGGCAGCGTGTTATCGCGCCCGATCAGGAAGAAGCTGACGGCGATCTCGTCCATTGAAAGCGTAAAGATGAGCAACGCCGCGCCAATAATTGGCAGCTTCAGATTCGGTACCGTGATGCGCCAGAATGTTTGCCAGTAATTTGCTCCCAGATCGAGCGAAGCCTCTTCCTGCGCCCGGTCCAGCTTTTGCAAGCCGGCAAATACCTCGGTCGTAGCCACGGCAATGAGCGCGGTGCCGTGTCCGAGCATGATCGTCATCAAGCTCGGCTTTGTTCCGGCCACGTTGAACAGCATAAGCAGCGAAAGCCCCGTGATAATTCCCGGCAGGATCAATGGCAAGAGCACCAATCGCCGAAACAGCGCCTTCCCCGGAAACTGCGCCCGTTCCAGCGCTAAAGCTGCCGGCACGCCCAACGTCAGCGAGATCACGACCGCCGCGAATGCGACCTGCAGGCTGTTGAGCACCGAATCCCAGATCGCCTCGTCCGCGAACAGCGTGCGATACCAGTCCAGCGTCAGATGATGCGGGGGGAATCCGCCCACGCCCTCTCCGTTGAATGAATAAAGGATAAGGATTGCAATCGGCAGATAGAGGAACGCGAACACCGCGACGGCATGAAAGAACAACCAGCGTGAGCCGGAGACAAGTTTCGCATCGCTCACGAGAAACTCCATTTCTTTTCCAGCCGCTCGGAGAAAAACAGCAGGCCCACCACCAGCAGCAGCATGCAGAACGAAATCGCCGCCCCCAGCGGCCAGTTGTAAGCCGCGCCGAACAGGCTCACCACGATGTTCGAAATCATGATCCCGCTCGGCCCACCCAGCAGCAGCGGCGCAAGAAAATCACCCAGGCTCAGGACAAAGGCAAACGTCGCTCCTGCCACCACGCCCGGAATCGACAGCGGAAAAATCACTTTCCAGAACGTCTGCCCCGGCGTCGCTCCCAGATCGTGCGACGCTTCCACCAGATTGCGCGGAATGTGCTCAAGCGCGGCGTAGATCGGCAAGAATGCAAACGGCGTGTAAATGTGCGTCAGCGTCAACACCACGGCAAACGGGCTGTACAGCAGAAACTCCAGCGGATGCTTCGTCAGATGCACGTACTGCAGCAGAGTATTGAGCACGCCGTCCGAGCCCAGGATCGTCTTCCACGCATA
>PMXH01000343.1 GCA_003165855.1 Acidobacteriaceae bacterium
CGACCACGGCAGGCGTATTCTCTGCCTGACGCCGAAGAACGTCCACCTGCATTTCCACCGCGATCAGCGACTGCACTGCTCCATCGTGCAGTTCCCGGGCGAAGCGCGCCCGCTCCGCCGCCCCAGCCCTCCGCCGAAGCCGATGCAGCAGGTAGACGTTGTACACGGCCGGCCCCACCTGGCGGAGCAAATCAAGCAGAAAGCGCAGTTCCTCTTGCGTGTCCCCATGCCATGCCGGATCGAATACGAATACTCGTCCCCGCCACTCCCCCCCAAACACAAAGGAAACTACGATTACCGAGCGAAATGGCCGGTGCTCGTTCAATCGAACCAGCGATTCCGTAAGCGGTGAAGGCACCTGGTTGCCCTCACGGTCGAGCGCGATCACAGACCAACGTCCAGCTGCGTTCGCGGCATAACACACCTCGCCCGGAAAGTCCTCCAAGTAGCCTTTCGCCTCCCGCGGGCCGGAATCCAACCACACAAAATCGGAAAATTCTCCTTTGGGATTGCTTAACTCGCCCAGAAACCGTCTTTGGCTGTGAATCTCCTGCGAGGCGATCAGCAGCCGCGCCGCGCCGTACATGGAGACAATTTCCCGGGCGATCTGCTGCAGCGTTCCCGTCAGCCCGGCTTCCACCCGCACTTTCGACAGCATGCGGGTCACCCCCGCCTTCTCGGCTCGCAGATGCTTTTGTTGCTCCGCCAGATAGCCCAACAGCAGTCCCATCACCAGCAAGTAAACCGACAGCATGAAGAGCCGCTTCGGCTCGAACTCGGTCACATTGATCTGCAAACCCGATAAAACATGCCATGGTAGCCTTCCCCCGCGTGCTGCCCACACATGCAGCAGGACAAAGCTTTCTGCCCACAGCAGCACCACTTCCGCTGCTGCGGTGCTCAGCGTCGCCCACAAACCCCACCGGTAGGCTGCCGCCGTCAGCACGAAAAAAAAGAACAGGAAGAACGGGCTTCGCGGACCTTCCGCAAATACCGAAATGAAAGCAGGCCACACAATGTCGGCTGCATGTACCAGCAGCCGAAACGACGCCGTGGAGGCCTTCCGACGCCGCAGGAGCATCAGGATCAAAATGCTATTCGCCAGGTAGAAAACGAACAGACCGTAGGCGGCGCTTGAACGGCCCAACTGCGTCGGGTCCATGTAAATCGCTACCAGGGCGGAAACCGCCAGAAACACGCGCGCGGTCGCCAGCCATCGCTCCGTCCGGCGAGTCTCGCTGGGATCTGCTGGAGCTTGTGGTCTTCCAAAAAAACGGTGGTTCGCATCAGTGCGCAATCGAATCACGTCCCGGAGAGCGGATCTTTCAGGTTAAAGGGATTGTCTCGCATAGTATTGTGTCGCATAGTATTGATAAGAAAGATCAGGAGCAAGCAAAACTTTATGCGGGTGATTCCTCGGACACCCTGGCTCTGTGTCCAAGGGCGAACTACTCGCCAATCAGGTAGATTACTTCGGTAACCCATTTCTTACCTAACCCCAGTCTAAAATGGCAGCGAGGATTGTATCTTGCGCACCTATTCCAAGCTTTGGATCGCCGCCGTGGCAGCCTGTCTGGTGACCCTGGTCCTGGCTGCGCTTTTTCTGCATCAGTCTTTTCGGCTTACTGCCCTCAGCGACGTAATCCAGTGCCTCTTGCTGCTTTCTGGGACAATTTCCCTCATTCCCCATGCGGTGCGGTCACGCGGACGCTTGCGCCTGTTCTGGATGCTCATCGCCACCGGCATTGCCTTTTGGTTTTGCTACCAGTTGTTCTGGACCTATTACGAAGTCTGGCTGCGTACCGATGTCCCGGACCTCTGTGCCGCCGACATGATCCTTTTCCTCCACATTGTGCCATTGATGGGCGCTCTGGCCCTCCGTCCTCACGCCCCACAGGATGAATATTCCGCCACCCTGCGCCGCCTCGACTTTGCCTTGATGATGATCTGGTGGATGTATCTCTACGTCCTCATTGTGATCCCCTGGCAGTACGTCGTCGCCAATGTAACGGCCTACAATGACAATCTGAATTCGTTGTATCTCATCGAGAAACTGGCGTTTCTTAGCGCCCTCGCCCTGGCTTGGAGAAGCAGCAAAGGCGGCTGGAGAACTTTCTATGCCAGCCTGTTCGGCGCCAGCATTACCTACGCCGCCAGCTCTCACATCGCCAATTGGGCCCTCAACCGGCACAGCTATTACAGCGGAAGTCTCTACGACATTCCCCTCGCGGTCTCCATGGCGTGGATCACCGTGATCGGTCTGTGGACCCGCGAGCCCGAACCGCAAGCCGCCGTGCGCTCCGCTTCCACATTTCATGGCGTGTGGCTGGCCAGGCTGGGAATGATCGCCGCCTTTTCGCTGCCGCTGTTCGCGGCTTGGGCTCTGCTGGATGGAACAATTCCACCGCCTATCCGTTGGTTCCGCATAGTCTTGACTCTGGCCATGGCCCTTCTCATGGGCATCTTGGTTTTCGTGCGGCAGCGTCTGCTGGACCGGGAATTGGGCCGCTTGTTGGCCGACTCGCGGGAATCCTTCACCAATCTGAAGCGTCTGCAGGCGCAAATCACCGAATCCGAAAAACTAGCCTCCATCGGCCAACTGGTCGGCGGTGCCGCGCATGAACTGAACAATCCCATCGCCGCCATGCTGGGTTATTCCGATCTGCTCCTGAGCACGCCTCTCAATCCGGAGCAGCACGAACTGGCGGAGAAAATCGGGCAGCATGTTCGGCGCACCAAGTCACTGGTGGCCAGTCTGCTCAGTTTCGCCAAACAAGGGCCCGCCGCAATGGCTCCCGTGGATCTCAACACCGTGCTGCGGACCGCCGTCAAACTCGCTCAACCTCAGTGGCAAGCTCTCAAAATCGAAGTGCAAACTGAACTGCAACCCAACCTGCCAGTCGTCCTGGGAGACTCCAACCAGTTGCTCCAGGTTTGCGTGCAGATCCTCAACAGTGCGCTGCATGCGGCGGATCAGCGCTCTGGACGAATTCTGACTATTGCCGCACAACACAAAGACGGCCTCGCCATCATCAACATCTCCGACACCAGCTCCGCCGTGAGCCCTGCCGAAAAAGAAGAAGAACGAGAAGAAGACCAGACTCTCTCCGGCCTGGGCCTGAGCGCCTGTCAGGGTATCCTGCAGCAACACCACGGGCGCATCTTCTGGGAGCGAGACCGGAAAGCTGGAACTACGATCCGCATCGAACTCCCGGTCATTCCTGGGGAGCCAGAGAAATCGACTGGAGCTGGGGCTCCGGCGATATGGCAACCTCAACCGTCCGCTTGAGCTGGCCGCAAGCCGCGTAGATGTCCCGTCCCCGCGGACGCCGCAGGAACGCCGGAATTCCCGCATCGCGCAGAGTTTTCTGAAACGCCGCCACTCGCTCTTCGCTGGGAGTGGTGAAGTCAATTCCCGGTCCTGGGTTCAGCGCGATCAGATTCACCTTGCAGCGCAGCCCACGCAGCAACTCAGCAACTTCCCTAGCATTCTCCGGCGTGTCGTTCACACCGCCGAGCAACACGTACTCGAACGTGATCCACTCGCGGGTACGCAGGGGAAACGCCCGCGCCGCTGCCATCAGCATTTCCAGATTCCATTTCTTATTGAGCGGCATAAGACGAGTGCGCCACGCATCGTTCGAAGCGTTCAAAGAAATCGCCAGCTTCGGCCGGATGGTTTCAGCGCCAAAATCATGGATACGCGGCACAATCCCCGACGTCGACACCGTCATCCGCCGCTCTGCAATACCTACACCCTCTACCAGCAGACGCGCTGCCTTCACGAAATTCTCGTAATTCAGAAACGGCTCGCCCATTCCCATGAAAACCAGGTTAATGCGATCTTCCGGCGGCGAAACGCCTTGATCCTTGAGCACCGCGCAGACCTGCCCTACAATCTCGCCCGCCGTCAGGTTACGCTTCACGCCCAGCAGCGCCGTCAGACAGAACTGGCAATCCACCGCACACCCCACCTGGCTGGAGATGCAGATCGTCGAGCGACCGGGATTTTGTCGGGCCCTATCTTGCGGCATCTGACTTTCGGTTTGCTTTTGGGTGGCGCAGCGCTTCAGCGCTGCGATAGGCTCATCCTTTTCGGAACGAGCTTTAGCCCCTGAAGTGCCTAGGCTGGAATCATCAGCTTCATCGCCAGCGTCAGACCCATCCCCCGCTTCCCCTCCATCGCCCTCCGGCATCCAGACGGTCTCCACGCTCTGCCCATCCGCAAACCCAATCAAATACCGCACCGTCCCATCCACCGACACAAACTTCTTTTCGATCCGCGCCGCCCCCACCTGCACTCCGCTCTGAATCAACTTCTCCCGGAACCCCTGCGGCAGCGTGGAAATCTCCTCCAGCGTCTCCACCCGCTGCCGGTACACCGCATCCATGATCTGCTTGGCGCGATAGCTGGGCTCACCCGCCTCCCTCACCATCGCGGTGATCTCCTCGCGGTTCTTGCCGAGTAGCGGCGATGTTAGAGGTTCACTCATAAATTGATGATCCATTCTCGCCTACCGAGCTGCAACGCCCCGAAGAACGTCTGCAACTTGCTGATTCTAAGCCACTAACCTTCTTATTGTTGCACACCCCACCTGGCCCTGCCAGATGTGTAAGAATAGTAAAGCACCTTCAGGGCAGGATCCGCGATCAAAACTAAGTCATGGTAAAAGAAGTCCGCAATATTCGTCGTCAGGTGCTGCCCCACGGCCTCACCGTCATCACCGAGCAGATGGAGCACATCCGCTCCGCTTCCATCGGCATTTGGCTCGAGACCGGCTCGCGCGACGAGACTCCGCAGGTCAACGGCATCTCCCACTTCATCGAGCACATGGTCTTCAAAGGCACCAAGCACCGCACCGCCGAAGAGATCGCCCGCCAGGTCGATTCCATCGGCGGCAACATGGACGCCTTCACCTCCAAAGAATGCATCTGCTTCAACGTCAAGGTGCTCGACGAACATGTCCCGGTCGCGCTTGATATTCTCTCCGACCTCGTCCTGCACCCCACATTCACCACCGAAGACATCGCCCGCGAGCGTGGCGTCATCCTCGAAGAGATCAAGATGGACGCGGACAATCCAGACTACCTCGTCCACGAAATCTTCACCCAGAACTTCTGGAAAGATCACGCGCTGGGCAAGCCAATCCTGGGCACCAAAGAGACGGTGAAGAAATTCGAACGCCAAGCTGTGCTCGACACCTACGCCCACCGCTTCGCGCCCGGCAACATCATCGTGGCCGCCGCCGGACATCTTGACCACGATCATTTCGTCGATCTGGTGGTGAAGCACTTCGAGCACCTGAAGCCCGCGCAGAACGGATTCCATGAACCCGCACCCAAAATCGTTCCTCGCATCGTGCTGCGCAACAAGAAGGCGCTCGAACAGGTTCAACTCTGCATCGGCGTTCCGGCGTATCCGATTGCCCACGAGAAGCGCCACGCCGGTTACATCCTCAACACGCTGCTCGGCGGAGGCATGAGCTCTCGCCTGTTCCAGAATATCCGCGAGCG
>PMXH01000416.1 GCA_003165855.1 Acidobacteriaceae bacterium
ATCTTGCCGATTATGGTCTCAATCGCTTTTGTAACCTTATCGACAATCTCCTGGCTGGGTTTGAATCCAGGCGCCAAGGACACATAGACTTCCGGCACGCGGCCCTTAATCTCATCGACCACCGGTACCACTGCGGCTTCCGCAATTTCCGGAAGAGTCAGGCACGCGGATTCGATTTCCTTCGTGCCCAGGCGGTGGCCGGCCACATTGATGACATCATCGACCCGCCCGAGAATGCGCAGATAACCGTCGGCGGCAAGCACCGCGCCATCGGCGGCAAAATACGGCCAGTCATGCCAATCTTTGCTCTTGGAGTCCTTGCAATATTTTCTGTAGTACTGATCGACGAAGCGATCGCGGTCGCCCCAAATGGTTTGCATGATNNAATCCTCCGTTTTCGGTTTGCCACCAGGTGTCCACGATCACGGCCTCGCCCTTGCCGACCGTATCGTGATACCAGCGCCAAACCTCGGGCTCGATCGGTTCTCCCACCGTGGTCATGTGCTTGAAGTGATAGTTGTATTTCGCAGGCTCATCGGGACCGGACTTGCGCAGCATACGAATAGCTGTTGGCGAAGTGTGGAAGATGTTGACGTCGAGGCGCTCGGCAATTCGCCATACTCTTCCCGCGTCCGGGAAAGTAGGCACACCCTCATAGATGACACTGGTCGCGGCCAGGGCCAACGGTCCGTACACGATGAATGAGTGACCGGTGATCCAGCCGATGTCGGCCATGCACCAGTACACGTCTGTGGGATGGATGTCCTGAATGTATTTGGAGCAGCCGGTCACATAGGCGAGGTAGCCGCCGGTACGGTGCTGGCAGCCTTTCGGCTTTCCCGTGCTGCCGCTGGTGTACATGAGAAACAGCGGAGCTTCCGCATCCATGGAAACTGGTTCGACTAACCGTCCGGAGAATTTCAGGAGTTCTTCATCCAGAAAGTAATCGCGACCCGGCACCATGGGAGTAGAGGAGCCATACTGTCCGCGATGCCGCTTCCAGATCAGCACCTTGTCTACGGACTGGCCTTCCTGTTGCGCCACGTCGAGAGCAATTTGCGCGTTGGCTTTATGGTCGATCATCTTGCCGGCGCGATAGTAACTATCCGCGGTGATCAAGACGCGGCTGCCGGAATCGGCAATTCGCCGTCCACAGGCCTCTCCGCTGAACCCGCCGAATACAACTGAGTGGACTACTCCCAGCCGCGCACAGGCGAGCATGGTGACCGGCAGCTCGGGGATCATCGGCATGTGAATGGTGACGCGGTCTCCCGCTTTCAAACCGGCAAAGTCACGAAGCAGCGCCGCCAACTCATTCACGCGGACATACAATTCCTGATAGGTGACGGATACGATGGGCTCCTGCTCAGGCTCGGGCACGAAGATCAATGCGGCTTTATTTTTGTACTTGTCGAGGTGTCGATCGACGCAGTTGTAAGAGGCGTTCAGCTTTCCTCCCACAAACCATTTCCAGAACGGAGGCTCACTGGTGTCGAGAGTCGTGTGCCAGTACTTATCCCAGCTCAACATGTCGGCATATTCCCGGAAGCACTCCGGGAAATTCTTCTCGCTGAACCGCTCCGTCACATCGGGGTCAGTCAGGTTGGCTTGGCCGATGAATTTTGGAGAAGGATAAAAATATTCTTCTTCCCGCCAGTGAACCGCAATCTGTGCGTCACTGGTCTCAACCGCTGCATTGCTTCTCTCGCGAATGTCAGCCATATCAGTTGCCCTCTAATCTTGGATTTGCGTTCTATTTCATTATTTCCGTCAACCTGGGACTCTTAAGATACCGACAGAGTGCGATCACAATCTTCTTATTTTCAACACGACGTTCCCGGTATCGCAGCGGCGATCTCTTCCTGAAATATCTGGCATGTTTTTGAAACCGCTACGCTGGCACGTTCGGCACTCGTGCCGCTTGCCGAACAAGGACCGGCAATTCTACTGCTTTGAGGCTTGCGGAGTCACGGCCTAAAGCTAGGTCGGGGAAAGACCGTTCGGAGCTCAGTAAGGGCAGGCCCGTGGGGATGCTGAAGCTGCCTGGATCATTGCGGGAGGGGGAAGCCTCGACCGATCTCAGGCGCCGGTCGAGCGGTGGAGTGTGCCGGGATCGGCTTTCACACTTCGTTTCGTAAGCTCCTCGATCGAGGGCACCGATTCGGGCGCGATCAGTTTGCACTCGGGCGGTTGAGACCCGGTGCGGATCGCCTCGGTAAGCATTTCCAGCGCCAGGTCGGTGTTGGGACGAATATAGATTGTGGCCGCCAGGACGCCGCTTCGCACCCAGGCTTGACCCGTTTTAGGCAAGCCGTCACAACCCGTGAAGGGTATCTTGAGCCAGCGCTCGCGCTCGCTCTCGGCGATTTCCGCGAAGGCTTTCCTCGCGCCCGCCGCCATACTGTCGTCTTGAGCTCCCACCAGGTCGATATGCATTTCTTGCGAGGTGCGCAATCGCAACCAGGAACTGACCGCGCGGTATGCGCTCTGCTCGGTCCAATTCGCTCGTAGCGTCTTCACTTGAACATTGACCGGCTTGCCCCGGTTCATTCCCGCGGTCCGCTGTTGCGCAGCGGAGCTATTGGCTGGTCCCTCGATGTATAGGACAGACCCGCCCTGCGGCAGCAGCGCCGCAAACTGTTTTGCCTGAATCTTGCCAACCTCTTCGTGGTCGGCGCTGATAGAGAACACCGGCACCTGGCACGACATCCTGAGCTGCGAGAGATAGTCCGCGTCATGATTCAGGATGACCCATCCAATATCCGCGGCCGTGGCGGCACGCGCCACTTGAGGAAACCCGGTTCCGCCCGCGGGCTCGAACACGATTGCATCCGGACGCGAGGCGGCCGAGCCCTGTATGTAGTGCAGCAACTGCTGGCTCTGCGTTACCGCATCATTGCTGGCATGGATGATTTGGACGTCCACACCCAGACGTCGTCCAGCCTTCTCCGCCGCAGCTGCCTGCTCCTGCTGATAGTCGTTGTCGTCGTTGGTAAGCGAAATCAGAAAACTCAACTTCTTCATGCCAGCACCCATTTCCGATCATAGTTCAAGGTGGAACGCAGCCCTGGTTACCGGAGTACCCAATTGCACTCTCCACTCGAAGAAAGCTCCCGACCAGGTTTTCTCTCGCTATATTGCGCCGGACTAGGGTCAGGGATGGGGGGATAGAGATCAGGGAAAAACACTGACCCCTAATCCCTAGCCCCTAATCCCTGCTTCTTGATCGCGCTCGACAGATGAACTCCCTCCCAGGAATCGTGCTCTTCTCAAGTTGCGACTACGCCGTAACCCTATGTTCTGTCGAGAGTTGGGAACCAGCAAGGGTGATAACCAACCGAATACCGGGGCTCAAAGGCGTAATTGCTTTATAGAGCGGGTTCTGCGGTAATCGAAACACGAAGGGAGAGCGTGAACCTCCATATTTTCTATGAAAACAATCTTGTTACAAAAAACGGAATCGGTCGAAGACCAACCTTCGCAACTGATCTTCACGCGCTCACAAGCGGTCGTCTCTCGCCGGGTAGCCGGTGAGACTTTGATCGTTCCCGTGCGTGGCAAAGTCGGCGATCTTGGGTCGATCTACAGCTTCAACGAAACCGGATCGTTGATTTGGCAGTCGTTGGAAACTCCAAAGGGTCTCTCGGAGTTGATCAGCGCCGTTGAGCAGGAGTACGCGGTCGGGCAGGAGCAAGCCGAGCGGGATGTGACGCAATTCTTGGACGACATGCTTTCGGTGGGATTAGTCGAGGCCTGCCCGGCAGTTGCGATGGCGGCAATGGATTCGGCGTCGCAAGCCGAATTGCAGTCGGCGGGCGCGCACTGATCGTTGAGAAGTTGAGCAGCGTTCGTTGAGAAATGATCGTTGAGAAGCAATCAGAGATTGATCGGAACGTGCGGCAGTCAGGCATCAGGGGGCACATGGATCAACTGAGTTATGGAGCGTTCAGCGCGGACTTGCACCAACGGCAATCCGGCCAACGTGCGCCCATGCAGGTTTCGATCGAAGTCACGCGGCGCTGCCCGCTCGAATGCCAGCACTGCTACAACAATCTCCCCATGGGCGACCAGGACGCTCGTAGCCGTGAAATGACCACGGAAGAGCACTTCCGCATGCTCGATGAGTTAGTCGAGATGGGCTGCTTCTGGCTCCTGTACACCGGCGGAGAAATTTTCGCGCGCAAGGACTTTCTCGAGATCTATACCTACGCCAAGAAAAAGGGTTTTCTAATCACCCTCTTTACCAACGGCACGCTCATCAACGAAAAGATTGCTGACTACCTGCTGGAGTGGCCACCCTTTTCCATCGAGATCACGCTGTACGGCCGCACCCGAGAAACGTACGAGGCGCTCACTGCGGTTCCGGGTTCTTATGATCGATGCCTGCGCGGAATCAAGCTGCTACGCGAACGGGGATTACCGCTCAAGTTGAAGACGGTCGCCACCAGCATCAACAAGCATGAAGTAATCGCTATGCGGCAGTTTGCGGAAGAAGAGCTGGGGGTCGAATTCAAGTTCGACGGTCAGGTCAATCCTCGCATCGATTGCTCGCAGAGCCCGCTGGCAGTCCGGCTTACGCCGGAGGAAGTGGTCGCGCTCGACATGAATGCTCCGAAAGGAGTGATTGAATATCAAAGGCTGGCGAAGCGTGATCTTGAGAATCCGCCAACCCTTGCGAAAAATGACACCGTGTATTTCTGCGGCGGTGGAATGAACTCTTTCGCCATTAATGCCTATGGAGAGATGGGCATTTGCGTGATCTCGCAGCAGGATACTTTTCGTGTCCAAGAAGCCGGATTGAAACGAGTCTGGGAGGAATCCCTGCTGCAATTGCGAACGCGCAAACGCAGTCAGGTGACGAAGTGTGTCCAGTGCCGCATTCAGTCGCTCTGCGGCATGTGTCCAGCGAATGGCGAAATGGAGAATGGGGACAAGGAGAGCCCGGTCGAGTTTCTCTGCAACGTCGCACACTTACGGGCAGCAGTGATCGGAGTCGAGGTTCCCGCGCACGGCGAATGCGAATTCTGCGCGGGCGGCAACCAGCACGAGGATGTGCTGGAATCGGCGCGCCGGATTCGGAGCAAGGAAGTCGATGTGGAGAGTTGGGTAGGGCCGCAGCAGGTCTTTCAAATACTGAACAACACAAGCGCTGCCACAGGGGGCTGCGGAAGCTGTGGTGGTCACTGACCGTAAGGCAAGGATTGAGGACTCAATGGATCACGAACTGAATCGTGCCAACGGCAAGAAAAAGTATGCATCACCGAAACTGACGACGATCAGTCTTCGTCCCGAGGAGGCTGTCCTCGGGCATTGCAAAGTCTCCGGGTCGGGCGGCCCGGTTGGCAGCTGTATGCCGTTGGGAACCTGCCCAAACTCAGGGTCATAGGGGCGCCCGTGAATGCTAGGTTAGGGGTGGCGGTAGTTGACGATTCAGCGCCGGCGGTGTCGTGTGCCCCAGCCTTTGGCGATGCGTGCTACACCCGTTTCCATGTGGGTGGAGTCACGGTAGAAGTGACTGGCGACCACGCTTCAGATCTCAATTTAGATCCAACCCTGGAACCGTTTCGGATCGAGTCCGGCAAGGGCGACATTAGCATCCAGGTGAAATGGGTCGATAGGCTTCCCAGGCCGCGGCAACGGCAGCTTTTCGATTCGGGATGCGTCTGGCGATTGTACGAGAAGGGTGCCGGATTTCAATTCGATTTCAGCGTTGCGAGTCTGGACGGTGCTTCCTATAAGCGGCTTCTGGTCGATGAGCGATTCCGCAGCGCCTCGTTGCTGCTAAGTCGAGAATGCTTCGAGAGTTGCGACACCGCCATTCCTCTGGAGTATCCCCTCGACGAACTCCTGATCATGCACCGCCTCACGCAGGAGCGGGCCATTGAATTACACGGCGTCGGAATCGTAGGCCCGAACGGCGCGAGCAACTTGTTCGTCGGCCATTCCGGGGCAGGGAAGAGCACGACGGCGCGGCTGTGGACTTCGCTTCACAAAGTAGAAATCCTGAGCGACGACCGCATCATTGTCCGTGAAAGCGACAACCAAATCTTCATGTACGGAACCCCGTGGCACGGCGAGTCGCATTTTGCCATGCCCGGACGTGCTCCGCTGGGACGAATCTTCGTG
>PMXH01000045.1 GCA_003165855.1 Acidobacteriaceae bacterium
GCCATCAGCCTGCAGCGCGGCATGGACAATGAGTGCATTGACGGCTCCGTCAAGGTGACCGACGACCACGATTACAAGCCGTATCTGGATGCCGTAAAGCAGGGCTTTCTGAAGGAGAGCCAGATCGACGTGGCTCTCACCCGGCTGTTTACGGCGCGGATGAAGCTGGGCATGTTCGATCCGCCGGAGATGTTGCCGTTCAGCAAGATAGACGAGAAGCTGCTGGACAGCGCCGAGCATCGGGCGATGGCTCGCAAACTGGCCAATGAGTCCATGGTGCTGCTGAAGAACGACGGCGTATTGCCGCTCAGAACCTCGGGCATCAGGATTGCGGTGGTGGGTCCGCTGGCCGATCAGACCAAGGTCCTGCTGGGCAACTACAACGGGATTCCCAGCCACACTGTCTCCGTATTGGAAGGGTTGAAGGCCGAGTTTCCCGCCGCGACCATTACTTATGTGCCGGGAACGCAGTTTCTGAGCAAGGAAGCGACGCCCGTGCCGGCTGCGCTGTTGACCGTCGATGGCAAACCGGGCGCGAAAGCCATTTATACGCGACACGATTTGATGGCAGATGAGGATACCAAACCGGCAGTGCTGGTTACGCGCATTGAGCCGGGCATCGATGCTTCCGCCGCGCCGCTGCCGATCGAGGTAGCCGGGGTCAAGCCGCTCGCCATTCGCTGGGAGGCAACCCTCACGCCGCCAGAGACCGGCGACTACAACTTGGGCGTTCAAGGCAACGGATTATTCCGCATCTCACTCGATGGCAAGGAAATCACTTCGGAATGGAACGCCGACAGCGTGGAAACTAAGCTGGGACGAGTACATCTGGAGCAGGGAAAACCGGCCCAGGTGCTGGTGGAGTATGGGCAGGGCGACAAGCACTTAACATATGCGAAACTGGTGTGGTCCATGGTGGACCTGAAGCCCAGGCCGGAGGCCGTGGCCGCGGCCAGAGACGCGGATGTGGTGGTAGCCGTGGTGGGCATCACCAGCGAGCTCGAAGGCGAGGAGATGCAGGTCAACGAAGAGGGCTTCAAAGGCGGCGACCGCACCAGCATCGACCTGCCNNTTCGGCTACGGGCTGAGTTACACGACGTTCACCTATAGCGGATTGACCGTTCCCACCGACGCGATGGCGGCGGGCAGCCCGGTTGTGGCACAGGTCACGGTGACCAATTCCGGCCGCCGGGCGGGCGATGAAGTGGTCCAGCTCTACCTGAGCTTCCCCGACGTGCCAGGAGCGCCGTTGCGGGCGCTGCGGGCGTTCCAGCGGGTGTATCTGGAGGCCGGGGCCTCGCGGAAGGTGCGGTTTGAACTAAGCCCGCGCGACATGAGTATGGTGACCAAAGCAGGAGAGCCTATCATCGCCGAAGGCCAGTATGCGATTTCGGTTGGCGGCGGCCAACCGTACTCCGGAGTGCAGGTGCTGACCAAAACCTTCAATGTGAAGGGCAGGTTGGTGCTACCGGAATGACAAGCAACATGCTGCAAAGGAAAGGGGCGCTTCCACACTGCGGAAGCGCTCCTTTTGCTTTGATCTGTGTCCGGTCCAGTCTCACGTTGTCTGTTGTCCTTGATAACATACGGATAACGTTCATACGCGTATAAATGCTGTGCCAATCGCCGAACCGAGCAGGGAGACGACGCCGTTAGCAACCGTATTCGGGCACAAATAGAATTGCATTGAGTACATAGAGGTTCTACAGCTTCACATTCCCGCGCTGAAGCGGCAGGCTATCCTTGACTTTTAGTGCTGCCCCGCAGTGACCTCCATTAACTATTATTTCATCAGAGTTANNGTTAGTGACACACGCCCTAATTTCTAAAACGGCAAGATTGGTCCCGTGAAAATGGACCAATCTGCAAAATCTGCTACCAATAATTTGATGCAATCACTGTTGGCCGCTCGGGCGAGTTTCCGATGATTTGTGTATGAAGAACGAACTGAAAGTTCTTGTGCCTCCAATCCTTTGGGGCACTTTGCATCGCTTCCGATAGGAGACTTTGATTGGTAAGGAAATCTCCAGCTGCCTGGGCGCCGAAGTTTGTTAGGCCCGCGATCACATATGACAGGCTGGCCGCTACCGGGGTTGGTGAAGCGCGACACTAAGGCATAGTCTTCGTTGGTCTTCCAGTCCGGAGTCAATTGGTCAAGCGACCATTTGATTCTTGGATTCGACCGATCATAGATAGCGTTTCCGACGCCGAAAAAGAACCGCAAGTTCTTCGTAATGGTAGGAGTCCATCTATTTGCGTGTACGCCAATGAGAATGATCGGGCCTGCTAACAGCGTATTGGAAGGTGTCGAGTTCCCAGGGAGTAACTGCCAATCTTTACCAAGCTTGCTCAGGAGGCCGGCGACATCGGCCAGAGCGAATGCGTCGCCAGTGCCGACAAACGCATCCGGCACCGGCGTCATGCGGTCCCCAGATCCCACTGGAACATCCATGTTTGACATTGGGCGGTAAGCGACTGGCTGCGAAATGCAGATGACTGCCACCTTTGGACTCTCGAGGACAGGGGACCAGACACCCCGGAGCATATCTCTTGAGCGTATCTGCCAGTAGAAAATCGCACCCGCTGCAACGCCAAACGCAAGCAAACACGCCGCAGCGATTTGCCAGATTATCCGGGACCGGCTAATACCACCGGTCTGATTCTTTTCAAGGACTGGAGCTTTTGCCTCATTTGCTAAAGCGGCAGGAACCTGAGCAGGCGTATCCTCCACGGTCCAGTGCAAACTGGCTGCATATGAACCCGAGGAAAGCTGAATGGCTAGCTTTCGATCGCGATGATCGTCTCCATAGTACTGGGCAAGCCTCTTTCGCACTTCATTGGCGGTGACGCGGACAATGTTGTCCTGCGCCGTATCGTAATCTCCGGCTTTGTGAAAGACCTCTACGCCAAGAGTGCGCTCCTTGAGCTCATCAATTGGCCTCCCGTCAAGAACGTAGCGAACAGAATATTCCAAAAAATGGCAACACCTCTGGCTGCCACGGAAGTACTCGCTCTCCAGGATGTTTGCGAGCCCTTCCAGTGCAATTTCCCGTTGTTTCTGGGTGAAGTCGGCCACTCTCTAGCGCTGATCCATCGTGATTCAGTCGAACTATAGTTTGCCTTTCAGGTGATTGTCAATGGATCGGGTCACACTTGGCGGTGCTATACGGTGAAGAAAATCGTCCTTTCCCTTTGGCGATTCAATAGCTTAGGGTCTTAACGTTCTGTGAAAGACCGTATCGGACCTTGCGGTGCGACAGAGTCAATGGGTATCAATAGGATGCGGTGGGAAAGAGGATTCTTGAAGCTAAAAGGTCGGTCAGGACACGGCCCGCGCGCTGTGGGTATTGAAAAAAGGAACACGCCGGTTTTCGATATTGGAATGGTGTTCACTCTATTCGTGCTTGCCGTCGTCGTGAACCGAATTGCCGCGCAATCGAGCGAAAGACCGACCCCGCCAGAATCCTTTTCTGCAGGGGCAAGTGTTGCGCGCAGCGCTGAGCTCCCTGAACGATCGCGTTCAATAAATCTGTCCAGTTCGGCAGGATATAACTGGGAGCTTCGTCCCGAGAACGGAGCATGGCAGCCGATTAGAGTGCCCGAGGGGGGATGGAAGACTCAGGGTTTCCATTCCGATGCTGGCACGTATCGCACGCGCATCAGGGTTCCGGTATTTGCCACCGGGCATTTTGTTCGTCTGGCCTTTGCCGCAGTGAACTTCGGGGCCGTTGTGTTGGCTGGCCCGGATGAGTCCCACT
>PMXH01000172.1 GCA_003165855.1 Acidobacteriaceae bacterium
GAAAAGAGTGGCAGCGTCGACTCAAATCACCACTAGCTTAATTGTAATAATTGCTATAGCTCGATTTAAGGTGGAGGGATGCTCAGGAAGACAGCCGAAGAGCGAAGGCCGCCAGTCCGCGACTCCAAACTGCGAAGAGCTTTCTGTGACTCCCCCGGGATGTGTCGTTCGAATAAAACTCAAAAGGAGAGGACTTAAATTCCATGAACTCGACCAAGAACCTATTTCTCACCGCCCTGACGCTGGCTGCACTTTCGGCCGGCGTTTCGGCACAAACCGCGAGCCAGGTTACACTGGCTTCCAATGAGGCGCATAATGCGGCGCCTGCACCCGCGGCTGTTGCAACTGCGGCACCCGCACCCGCACCTGCGCCGTCCGCCGTCACGGCTGCGGATGTCCAGGCCCTGAAGGATGCTTTGGCCGCGCAGCAACTGCAAATTGAGCGACTCACACAGCAACTGGACCGCCAGCAGGCCCAGCAAGCCGCGGCGAAAGCTGCGGTTGAAGCGCAACCGATTCCCCAGAAGCAAGTGGCGGAGCTCAGAAACGACGTCGCCATTCAGCAGGACGCCACCACCCCTGGACTCAATCTGCAAGACACGCAGACCCAGCCCAGCGGACCTCCCAACCCGCTGGAGAGCCCCGTCGTCTCCATTCACTTCAAAGGCATCACTATCACCCCGGGCGGATTCGCGGAAGCTGCATTTGTCCGGCGATCGAGAGGGTTGGGAGCAGACCTGACCACCCCCTTCAATTCGCTGACCTTGCCGGGCGCTTCGCAGAACAGCCTGTCAGAGTTTTTCGGCTCAGCCCGCCAGTCTCGGCCTACGATTTACGTGGATGGGCGTCTGAAGAACGTGGAGTTCTCCAGCTACGTGTCCGGCGACTTTCTCTCCGCCGGTGTCACCTCCACGGCCACGCAGACGAACAGTTACACTTTCCGTCTGCGCCAGGCGTGGGGCCAAGCCAAGTTTGATAACGGATGGAGCTTCATGGGCGGCCAGATGTGGAGTCTGGTGACCGAAAACAAGGCGGGCATCGCGCCCAGCGACGATCTTGGCAAAACCAACGACGCTCGCCCCATGACCATTGACCCGGGGTATAACGTCGGGTTTACTTTCGCCCGTCAGTATGGCATTCGCCTCACCAAAGACTTTGACCACAAAGTGGCGATCGCCGTTTCCATGGAGAACGCGCAGGGCACCCTTACAACCCACGGAAACTTTGATAATTTCCTGCTGGGTGAAGCGGGCGCCAGCAATACGTACAATACAACCTCGAACTACACCTTCAATCCTTCTCCCGATGTCATCGCCAAGATCACCTTCGATCCCGGTTTCGGTCACTACGAAGTCTTCGGCTTGTACGACAGATTCCGCGACCGTATCTTTCCATGCGCGGAAAACTTCGCGAGCGCGGCATGCGGTAGTCTAGCCGCCACTAGCGCGGTTCAAGCCTATAACGCCTCGAAGAATGGAGGCGCNNGCGGAATCGGACGCTACGGTGCGACACAGCTTTCCGACCTTGCGATCAACGGAGACGGTTCACTCCATCTGATCAAAGATGTACAGGGTCTGGCTACGCTCGAGTGGCACGGCAAGAAGCTTGATGTCTACGCTTACACCGGCGCGGAGTATGCCGCCCGGACGGCGAGCTTCGACCCCATCTCGAACAAGCAGGTCGGCTACGGCGCCCCGCTGTTCAGCAACACGGGCTGCTACACCGAAACCGTTCCGGTCACCACAGGCACTGCGGGATTCAATCCGGGATCGCTCGCCAATTGCACCGGCGACACACGGGCGGCAATCGAGGGCACGATTGGCTTCTGGTACCGCTTCTACAACGGNNTGGACCAGCTTCCGCTACTACCTGCCGTAAACCGCAAATGGTCCCGCGCCAGTTTTCGGCGCGGGACCACTCGGTTTCAACGGACAAGCTCAACCATCAACTTTTCGAGGGGCGCCTTCCCTTCGGAAACGCCGCCGGCCCGGTTTTGGCACACTCTCCTTTTCCGGGCCGGTGGTATTAACGTTTTCGCGTATGCACGGTCGCAGTTGCCCGTCCTCCGACTTGCAGTAATCGTTCCCTTAAGGGCCACTTGCAGACGGGCATCCTTCACGTTGCCTGATGCGAGCACCGGGTGATATTGCGCCTACGCATGACGCAAGCAATCAGCGCGGCAGGACCATTCCCCGTGTTACTAACCAGAGTGCCCTGACCTGTCAGGGATCGAGGAGCACACTCACGGTCGGGGATTCCCCAAGCAGGCACGAAGAACAACTCCTGCGGAACCTTCGGCCAGCCGTTCCGCAGGAGTCCCTAACGATTCGCAACCAACTCAGAACGTAAAGACTGGTCCGAATTCGTTACGCCAGTTGTGCGCCTGCCGGGTCAAGGTGGGCCCGAACTGCAGGTATTCCGGTGTGATCACGCCGCCCGCTTCGTGGTTGTTGGCGGTGGACGTGACGATGTAGCTGGCCTCGTGCACGAACGTCACCCACTTATTGAGACGATAGGTGAGGGACGCGGTGTCGAGGTCAGTGCGGCCGAGGTGATTGCCGTGGGATGCATCCGCGTAGTTGGCACGGTCAGTTCCCCATCCCAGGTGGAAGATCCATCCGGAATTGGGGCCTTCGGGATTGGCCCGGAAGATGCGCGAAAGCGGGAAGCTTAGCTCCGCGAATCCGCCGGAACCGCCGACGGGTTGCAGTTTGGCTACCTGAACGGCACTGCCGGGGCAGTCCGTGGTGTTAGCCAATACGGCGTCTTTCACTGCGCCGGCGCAGCCGAACAAAATCGCCCGTCCACTTTCTGAAATGCCATTCGCATCGAATGGATCGACGTTCGCGCCCAGGTTGTTGTAGACATCGTTGAGCTGGCCGCCGAAGAAGAATCGCATGTCGTTCCCGCGATAGAACTTGGCGACGAACGTCACCCATGGGGTGGGCAACTGAAGCTCAGCGGTGTAGATGTTTTGCGCGTTGCCCACCTGCAGGCCGGTGGGAAAGAACTGGTACAGGGTGCAGGTCCCGGACGACTCAGGGCAGTTGCTAGCGCCTGTCCAGGATTGAAAGTTGTCCAGTCCGATATTCGGAACGGTGGCGCTGGTGAAGAGGCTTACCGTGCATGGCTCACCGAAAGTAGTGCAAATTACGGTGTTTGAGGCCTCTTTCGCGTGCGGAATGAGTTCACTCATGCGGGAGTGGTGGCCGCTGAAAATCAACTGCGCCGGAGCCACACCTCTCCAGCTCTTGTTAAGCGGGAATTGGAAGACGATGCGGCCTTCCACTCCCGGTTGATCAGACTCCGCGCCGACGGAGTCACCGAAGCGCAAGTGCTGATCCGTGGTGAGACCGGAGGTGCCCCCCGACGACAGGACGAGGGCAACTTCAGGCTGAATTTTCAGGTCCCCGGCGTGAAATTGTATGCCGGTTTTGAACTGTGGAATGCGCTCATAGAGCGACCCCATGCCGACGCCCAAGCCCGTGGTTTCGAACAGGGAGGGCAGACTGGAGGAGCCCAGCAGAGACCAATCCTGGCCGAACTCGGCGAACCAGGGCAGGTCTCCAATTTTGTGGTCCAGCCGCATGTAAGCGAGGCGGAGAGAGAATTGATTGGAGCGAACGCTGCTGATGTTGCGGTTGCTCACGTCTGTGTAGTCGCCTTCAAAGTCACCTTCCACTTTGCCGGTGATAGTGAAGCCCGAATTCTTCGGGACCCATTCTGTCTGCATCCCAATGCGAAAACTGCGAGCCTTGAGATGCACCTGGGGGTTGGTGGTGGGAGTAGCAGCAGTAGTGTCGCCCAGCAGGAGAGGGAGTGGCCAGTCCTGGCTGCCGAAAGTGGCCCCACCGCTGGAGGCTGTGTCGGAAATGGCGCTGGCTTTATAGAAGCCGTAGATCTTCATATTGGCGCCGCTTCCGAGGCGAATATCTGGAATCATTCCGCCTTGCTTGGGAATTTCGATGGGCAATACGCGGAGAGGTGCGACCGCCGCAATAATTGGTGGTCCAGCGGCAGATGGTGTTGACGACGTGGCTGAAGAAGCCTGAGCCACGCTGGCGGTGTGCAGAACAGCGTCGGACAGGTGCGCCTCAGATGAGGCTGTGCTGACGGGTGTGACAGTGGCCGTGTACTCCTGCTGGCTGATCAGACCTTTCTCCACCAGCAAGTGGGCGAGACGTGCATTGGCTTCCTCGGGGGAGGAGGCTTGGCTAATCATCGCGACCTCTCCGGGAGATAAAATCCCCTTGGATTGAAGCAATAACGCGAGAGGGTTATTGTTGGTTGCGTGGTTTTCCTGCTGCTGGGCCATGGCAGACAATGCCAAGGCGAAAGCGGCAGTCAACAGAATCAAGCGCGAGACGGCTTTCTTCATTTGGAGCCTCCAAGATAGGTTTGAAACCGTGGGACGATAAACAAAGCGCAAAGGCATAAAGGTCAATCCTCAGGCCATGCTTTGCCGTGACTGGCGTCACATGTGGATGTGACGGGATAGAGAAACTGGCTTGGGTTGCCGGAGTTTCGAGCCGGTCCTGGCTGCCGGCAACTGCGCGCCTTAACCCCCACAGCGCGGACTCCCAGTCGCTCCAATTCTCTGCGTCGCAGATGAGCGCGCTGATCAACAAAGCTCTGGCCAGCAGCGCATCTTGTCGTGCGCGCCGAACCGCCGCTCGATGGGCCTTGAAAGTAGCGTTTGCCAATCGCAAACATGCCCACTTAAATACGAGACGGTTTGTTTTCATTTGGGACAACCTCCGACGACAGGGTCGAAACCGTTGGCCCGATGATAGGCATCTAGGCGCCCAAAACATCTGGATGTGACGCTCCTACATACTGTTTCAGCAAGCTGGATGTCAAGTTGTTTCCCTTCGGAAGTAGGGAGCTATGCCGCACGCATTTCCTGTTATGGATTTCTATGACTCGCCAGAAGGGACCGGGGTTACTTGATCAGCTGAGTTGTTTGCGTATCAAGCTCGACCGCGCGACCACCGTCCATCTTCAAGCACAGCCGCCCATCTTCCTCGATGCTCTCGACCGCGCCGGCCAACGAGCTGAAAGTTGCAAACCGCGAGTTGGGGTCCATGCTTGCCGCGCTCCAGTTCGTAGCCCAGCTTTTCCAGACGCAGAGCCAACTCGGATCGGTAGACCGCCGTGGCGTAGCGCTGCGACACGAACATCTCGTGTGGCTGCAAAGCTCGCATCTGTTTCGCATTTTCGAGACCGTTCTCGCGCTCCGTCATGTTGAAGATCACGGCATGAGTATGGAGCTGGGGCGCAGCATAGCCATCGACGGGCCGCGCAGCATCGTGCTCGAAAGTGGCGGCGAAAAATTTTCCGGTCGTCTCCGGGGCATGAACATTGCCGATCCGCGCCTGCGTGTATCGTTCAAGCTCCTGAAGCGCCGCGCGTACACTCTCCCGATGGGCTTCCCGCACCCGATCGTCGCCGCCCACAAGCGCGGT
>PMXH01000331.1 GCA_003165855.1 Acidobacteriaceae bacterium
CAATTGCGCCCCTCCAACCTTATCCAGCTTTCCTGACGCAGGATTCTACTGGCTGCGCAGGTACTCGCGTATCTTCCAACTCAACTTGGGTCTTACGAAAGACCATGGCCAAAAGGGCAGCTCCGCATCATTGCAACTGCGGCGAAACCCGGCTAACTTACAGTTAAACCCAGAAAAAACCCGAGTAGCACGGAACTTCGCCCGGGCAACTAGGCAAATGTACTGGCTACTCAAAGTGGGTAATTGACAATGGCTTGGCTGGATGGCCACACTCGCGATGAGGGAAGCAACTTTCCAGCAACTGCAATGGTGACAACTCCCACCAAACCGACAATCGAGGTTGGCTCCGGCCTCGCCGAGCTTCGAGTGCCGCCGTGGCCGCTGGAGCGGAGTTCGTCCGGGCAACGCACTTCTTACCAGAGCGCTTCTCTCGAGACTCCGCAAACTCCGCCTTCGGGACGCGATGCCCTGCAGGCGCTTTTGGCTTTTTCGGCACTCCATCAGCAGGTGCGGCAACGGCGCGCGCTGGCCTCGCGGCACAATGGATTTGAGACGCTTGCGCATTCGACTGAGTTCGAGCCGGCCGAACAATTCGTTCTGGACGAAGTGCTGCAACTGGTGGCGGAACGGGCAATAGCCATCACCGGAGCGGATGGCTTGGGAATCGCCCTGGCGCAAAACAACGAGATTGTCTTGCGCGCTTCGGCAGGCACGATCAAGCCGGATGTCGGCGCGCGCATCCAGCGGGACTCCGCCTTCTCCGGAGCATGTTTCCGCACCGCGCAAATCATCCGCTGTGACGATACCGAGACCGATGATCGTGTAAATCTTTATGCCTGCCGGCAGTTAGGCGCGCGTTCCATGGTAGCGGTGCCCTTGTGCGGGCGGCGGCGCGTGATCGGATTGCTCGAGGCATTCTCCGCCGAGCCCTTCGGATTCAACGACAGCGACGTGGGCAGCCTGGAACTGCTGGCCGAGCTGATTCTTGGAGCTCTCAAGCCCGAGGATGAAGACCGCTTTGCTGAGTCGGCGCAAGTGGCGGAAGCAGAATTAGCCGCGCCCGCGATTACGACTCAACCCGCTACTCCAGTCCAAACCAGTTCAATTGAGAAAGGGCTTTCTGCGATAGTCGCTGCCGCGGCTGAGCCTTTGCCGCACATCGAAATCGAAGCGGAACCAGCGGAACGAACACTTCTCAACATCGCGCCTGCAGAGAGCGAACCGGTGCTCGCCGTGCCAGCACCGGAACTCGGCACTGAACCTGAGCACTTCCCCTCTACGGAAGAAGCGCTTGCTTTAGAAACTGCAACCCTTGAGCCTGCGACTGGTCATCATCCCGGAATCGTGCTGGTGTTGGTGCTCGTAGTGGTCTGTGCGCTGCTGGGCGGAGGATTGTGGTGGAAGCTGAACAACGCGCAGCTCAGCCAGGTATTGGTTCATCCGGAAGAAAAAATGTCGAGACCTGTGGCGAAACAGCCGGCGAACGCGATCACTTCATCTCCAGCCACTCCATCTTCAATTACCCCATCCGGCGCTACCCAGAATGGACAAGCGAATTTGGCGGTCAATTCCGCGGAGGATGCGGATACCGCGGCTGAACCCGCCGCTGGAAGCCTCACGCCGCAAGAAATGTCGAAGCTGCCGCGCATTACCGGAATTCGCCATTGGTCTTCCGCGGATTCGAGCACCGTTGTGCTCGACCTGCAAGATCAGGTGCAATACGAGGCGCATCGCCTGCAGCGTCCGGATCGCATCTATTTTGATTTGCACGACACGTCGCTGGCTCCCGAATTCGCCGGAAAAACCATCGAAGTGGGCGACGCGCTGCTGGCNNTGGCGCGGGTTCGCGTGGCGCAGCCCTTCTCCGGTTTGACTCGCGTCGTGCTGGAAACCAAAGGCAACTCCGATTTTTCCGTCAGCCTGGAACCGAATCCCTACCGCCTCGTAGTCCAAGTCCGAAAGCTGGGCGCCAACCCCAAAGCCCAAGTAACTCTTTTCCCCGGAGCCGCGCAGGCCGAGCGCGACAAGCTGGCCATCGTGGTTCCTCCGCCCACGCGCGAAGACTTGCAACTGCGCGCGCGGGTACCGAAGATGCGCATCGTAGTCGATGCGGGCCACGGCGGCTGGGACTTGGGAACTGTTGGCCGGCGCGGCTTGCTGGAAAAAGATCTGGTGCTGGAGATCGCGCAGCGGCTCGGCAAACTGCTCGAGAGCCGTCTGGGCGCGGAAGTAATTCTCACTCGCAACGACGACAACTACATTCCGCTCGACGAACGGGCCGGGGTGGCGAATCAATCGCAAGCCGACTTATTTATCTCCGTCCACGCCAACTACAGCGACCTGCCTTCGGCACGCGGCGTGGAAACCTATTACACGAACTTCTTTTCCGCGCCCAATGCCAAAGACCTGGAGACTCGTCAGAACGCAACCCCCAGCAAGGATGCGGTGACCGCATCGCTCTCGCCCGCCGACTTGCATGAGCGCATCGAGCAGTCGCGCCGCCTTGCGGCCAGCGTGCAGCGCTCGCTTTACGGCACTTTATCCGCGCAAAATCCCGGCCTGCGCGACCGCGGCGTAAAAGAGGCCTCCTACGTGGTTCTCACCGAAACGGCGATGCCAGGAATCCTGGCCGAAGTTTCCTTCGTCAGCAGCCCCACCGACGAGCAAAAGCTGCGCAGCGACGGCTACCGCGAAGAGATTGCCGAAGCGCTGTACAAAGGCATCGCGCGATATGCGGCGAACTCACGCGGCACGAAGGTCGCTAGCGCCGCCAAGTAAGCACCTGGTTGCGCGTACCCAGTACCCAGTCCCCAGTACCGAGAGAAACCGGGAAGGGCACGACCTTCCACAAACGGACGCAAGCAGACTGCATAGGTCCTTCGTCGGGCAAAGAACGCCCTCCTCAGAATGACAAGTCTTGCTTGAGAGCGCGATCAGTTTGGGGACGGCACTCCGCCGTACTTCTGCAGCCACTTTAATTCTTCGCGCACTTTGATTTTTCCGTGCCAGGGATTCTTGCTCAGGCTGTGGCCTTCGCCGGGGAAGACCAGCAACGCGTTCGGAATGCCTAACGAATAGAGCGCGTGTTCGAGCAAATAGTCTTCCAGCACGGCAACGCGGATGTCGTCGGCTCCAGCCACCATGTGCGTGGGGGTGCGGACTTTGTCGATTTGGAAGATGGCGGCTTCGTCGTGATAGCTCTGCTGGGCTTCCCAGGGGCGGCCGCCAAGGAAGTAGGCGTCGTCCATGGTGGTGTCGTCGTTGCCCCAGTTGGCGAGGTGCTCGATGGCGCCGGCGCCGGTGACGGCAGCTTTGAAGCGAGTGGTTTGCGTGATCAGCCAGTTCGTCATATAGCCGCCGTAACTATAGCCGCCGATGGTGAGGTGGTCGGGATCGGCGATGCCGTTTTTCACCAGCGCATCCACGCCTTCGAGAATGTCCTTGCCGGGACGCGAGACGATTGCGGGAACGATCTGCATGAGGAACTTGTCGCCATATCCGGTGGAACCGCGGTAGTTGGGCTCGAAGACCAGCCAGCCGTTGGTGGCGGCGAGCGCGGCCCACTGATACCAATCGGCCTCGAAGTGGTTGCCGTCGGCGTCGGCGGGACCGCCGTGGATGAAGGTGAACAGGGGCAGATGCTTTTCTTCAAACTTGCCTGGAGGATAGATCAGCATGCCTTCGACGGTGGTGCCGTCGTCGGCCTTCCAGCGATAGGGCTTGCCTTGAGGAAGATCGCGGTCGGAGAAAAGTTTATTGAACGAAGTGATGGGACGCGCCTGGTCGAGCTTGTCGGCGCTTTCCGCGAGATAAACTTCGGCGGGCTTCTGCAACGACGAGTAGATGAAGGCAATGCGAGGAGAGTGCGCTGTGGCGGATAGAATTTCGTACGTGCCTTCCCATCCGTTGAGTTTGTGCAAGGACTGGCTGGGCTGGGCAACGGAGTACATGGGGACTTCGGTTCCGAGACGCGCGGAAGCTAGTACGTTGCCGGATGCGACGGCGTATTGGTCGACGGGACCAATAAAGTCCTTGCTCCACTGCTCGACCGCGCCGGTTTCGCTGGAGGGCTTTTCGCGATCGGGCTTTTCGCTATCAGGCTTTTTGCTATCGACCCAGTAAAGATGCGGCTGCAGGTCGCGATAAGGACCGGTTACGTCTCCGACTTCGACGCTGAAGAAAACGTGGCGATTGTCGTTGGCCCAATGCAGCTTTTGCTCGACGGCCTGATTGCGGGTTAGTTGACGCGGTTGTATAGGCGCTACGCCTAGATCGAGGGCATAGATTTCAACGTCTTCAGTCTTTTCTTGCCGCTGATTGATCGAGTTGGTTACAAAGGCGAGCTTGCTGCCGTCGGGCGAGGTGATTAGGTCTTCTACGCGAAATGGCGAGGTCGCGATGATGCGAGCGCCGGGGTTGAGATCGGAATCCTTCTCGGCTTCGGATTCTTCTTTCGTGGCTTCGGCGGCGTGATGGGCAAGAGCAGCGGCAACGTCGAGAGCGAAGAGCGTGTCGCCGCGTTCGGCAGTGCGATATTGTACGACATCTTTCCATTGCTTCTTGTATTCGTCTTTCTGCGCCTTGGTCCAGGGGTTGCGCGCGGCGAAATAGAGCGTGCGCGAGTCGGCTGACCAGGAGAAGGTGTGGACTTCTTCCTCACCTTGGGTCAACGCAATCGCTTCGCCGCCTGCGGGAGAGATGAGGTAGATCTGGGCGGTTTCTCCTTTATCGTCTTTGTCTTTCTTTTTTTGTTTGCTCTTGTCATCGTCGGAATCGGAGTCCTTTTCCGAGGAGGTCTTGCGCTCGGAGAGGAAGGCGATCCATCGTCCGTCGGGCGACCACTTAGGCTCGGTATCGTGACCGGACTGCGTGAGTTGAATCAGCGCGGACTCGATCGACGATCCGCTCTTGCCACCGTCGCGGTAGAGCCAGAGGTCGGTGCGGAAGATTTGCTGGTTCCAGTCGGCGCGCTCGGTGCCGATCACGACGGAGCTGCCGTCGGGAGAGATGGCTACGCTGGAGTAGCTCACCGAGTTGAAGAATTCGTCGAGGGTGAGCTTGGATTTGGATTGGGCAAAGGTTAGCCATGAGGAACCGAGAACTGCGGCGAACAAGCAAAGACGGTTTGAGATTTTCATAAGGGCCTTGGCGGGAAGTAGGGTTATACAACGNNAAGCTTGCAGTCGATCGATACTGGGTATCGGCGGAGTAGAAGGCCGCGCCGACCTCGTTCAAAGGGATCCATTTCCAGGTGAATTCGACGTCGGCAGCGTTGCCCTGCTTGGCGATGCCGGTGATGGCGACCAGCTCGCGTCGCGCGGCGGGGATGCTGAAAGATTGTTTTTCGGCGTCGCCGGGAGCGATCAGACTTTGAATCGTATCCACGCCTGCGGGCGTGAGCGTTGCATCCCAGCACGGCGGCGGCGCCAGATCCGGAGGACAGGGAGCGTTGGTGCCGGAAATCCAGCCGCGATGTTGCAGCACGAGGAAGTCGGGCGAGAGGTAGTCCTTGTTAGAAACAACACCAGTGTGTAGCTCAACCTGCTGTTGGGCGCGGAAGGCGTTCGAGCTTGCGATCAGGTCGGCGGCGAGGCGGCGAGTGAGGAAGTCGCGGGGGGAACACGCGAACAAAAAGAGCATGCCCGCACTGCACAAAACAACGGTGGATAGTTTCCGCATCAAGAANNGAGATCCTTCGCTCCGCCTGAAGAACGGCTTCGCTCAGGATGACGCCGAAGCAATTATAGCGACCAATTTAAGACGCGCCACTATACAAATCACCGATCTTGGATTGTAACGAAAAGCGCGCTCTTGCGCGGTGAGAAAGGACGGGAAGTGATCTGGCCATCGAAGCGGGTGGACCAGCGGCCGGGGATTGCGGTGGCGCACTTGGGGCAATGGCCGTCGGCGGTGAGGCGGTAGTTTTTGATCAGGTAGCCGTGGCGCTCGATCAAGGTTTCGTTGCATTGCGGGCAGCGCGTATTTTCCCACTCGCCCACCATGCCGGGAAGATTGCCGGGATAAATGTAACGCAGGCCCGACTGGCGGCCGATTTCGACGGCGCGCAGCAGGTCCTCCGAGTTCGTGTCGCGGGCGACGTCGTTTTGCATTTTGTAATCGCCGTGAAAGGCGGTGACGTGCCAGGGAATGTCTGGCGAGATGCTTGCCAGGAATTCGGTGAGGCGGCGCAGTTCGTCGGCATCGTCGTTGAAGCCGGGGATGAGAAGGGTGACGATCTCGAGCCAAAGCCCCATCTGGTAGATGCGGCGGATGCTGTCGAGGATGGGAGCGATGCGTCCGCCGAGTTCGTGGTAGTGCCGGTCGTCAAAACTCTTGAGATCGACCTTGTACAAATCGAGCCAGGGGTGCAGGTATTCGAGAACCTGAGGAGTGCCGTTGCCGTTGGAAACGAAGCCGGTAATGAGTCCGGCGGCTTTGGCTTCTTTGAAGACGGCTACTGCCCATTCGCTGGTGATCAGGGGCTCGTTGTAAGTGCTGACCAGAATCTTTGCGCCTTGAGCGATGGCATCGCCCACCAGGAGTTCCGGTGAGGCTTGGAGCGGAGGCGAGACGGCACTGGGATCGCGGAGAGCTTGCGATGTAACCCAGTTCTGGCAATAGGCACAGTGCAGGTCGCAGCCGAGCATGCCGAAGCTGTAAGCGAGAGCACCCGGATGGGCGTGAAAAAATGGCTTCTTCTCGACCGGGTCGCACTGAGTTCCGGCGGTGTATCCCCACGGGACATAGAGCGTGCCATCGCGGTTGTAGCGGACCTTGCACACGCCGGGCTGGCCTTCGGGGATGGGGCAGCAGTGTCCGCAGGCGAAGCAGCGCACGCGGTTGTTTTCGAGCTTTTCGTAAAGGGCGGGATCGGCTTCGCGAACGTGCTCGTCGAGAACACTGCGGAGGGTGCGCACGGGGGACCTCTTTGTCTGTATCCATTCTAACTCCGAGGAGTGAGGGAGGGCTTCGGGCTTCGGGTTTCGGGCTTCCGGATGGTGATCGGACGTTTTTTTGAATTTGCTAGCGGACGGGCGAGGGCTTGGTGCGCGTCTCGTGTTGCTGATACCAGATTTCAGCTTGCTGTTCGATGGTTGCAGCTTGGGCGCGAGTCATACCGGAAGCCAGAACTTTCGCGAGATCCTTGCTGCCCTCCTCGCCACCGGCGCGGGCCAGAACAGCCCAGAAGTAGGCTCGGTTAGGATCTTTGGCCACTCCATGGCCGCCCCAGCACAACAGGCCCAGCTTGTATTGGGCCGAAACACTGCCATGCTCGGCGGCTTTGGTAAACCACCGAGCGGCCTCGGTCTCGTCTGGTTTGATTGCCTGTTTTTCGTCGCCTTGGGCGTAAAGAAGGCCCAGCGCATTTTCGGCGGCGGGGTCGCCTCGCCCGGCCAGTTCCCGGAGTTGCTCGAGGTTGGCGGAATCGACGGACGGGTTCAGCGCGACAGATTTCAAAGTCTCCCCCGGCGGCCGCGACGAGGCCAGCACTGTGTGTTCTCCATTGCGATCACGGGCCTGGAGCTTCTCCTGAATCCACGGAGCCAGAATGAAGCCGAGTGCCAGTGCGATGGTGGCGGCGGCACAGATGAGCAAATAAAGGTGAGCACGAGGCAGGTGAATACCGCCGACCTTGTCTCCGGTGCCGCCGTCGGAGGATGCATTATCCTTGACCGTTTCGGTGTCGGGAGGGTGAGCGAACAGAACACTGCCGGGGGCAGGGACAAAGGGTATTGGAGGAGCCGGGGGCGGAGCGGAAAGATCGTGAGCCCGCGCAGCACAAGTGACCGCGGTCTGAATGGTCTCGGCAAAACGCTGCAGCACGGCACTGTCGTTCTCGCCGAAAGCACTTGCCTGGGCGGAAAACACTTCCAGCAGGCCAATCACTTTTTCGCCCAGTCGTAGCGGGGCGGCGAGCATGGAACGAACGCCAAGAGCGCGACAACTTTGGCCATCCACGCGTTCGTCAGTCTCGGTATCGTCGCAACGCAGCATTTTCCCGGTGCGCACGCACTCCCCGGAAAAACCCGAGCCCACTTGCAGACTCGCGCCCACCGGAGGCGCACTCGGGCCGGCGCTGGCTTCGCAGATCATGGTGCCAGCGTCTTTTCCGGCGAGTGCAATGGCCGCGCCGGACGCACGCAGCAGGGACTGAGACCGGGAAGCGATCAGCGAAAGAACCGCCTCGAGATCGGCACCGAGAGACTCAGCTTCTCGCTGTACCGCTGAGGCGGCGGTGAGGATATCGGTATAGTTCTGCCGGAGTGGGGAGCTCTCCGAAACAATAGGCAGAACCGCGTTCGCAGCCGCGGCATTAGCTGACGCAGCCATGGCATTGAGAAACAGCCACTCCCGCAAACGCCGCTGAATAGAATCGGTCAGGGTGGGAAGACTGAAGCCGACGCGTCCGCTTGAGTCGGACCAAACTACTTGAGCGGTAACAAAGATCTGTCCGCAGGCTTCGGCGAGGTCCAGGCACAAGTCGGCTGGCCGATTGATTTCCATGGGCGTGGAGCACTGCAGGGACACCCCAACCTCGCTGATGTCGAGAACCTCGTGAAGATCGAGCATCGCACCCTGGGACGCGCCGCTGAAAGTGGCATAGGCGGGCACATGCACTTTGTGCCGCACGCGACGACGGCGGTTAAGGGAAGCAGGTCGAGACGACTGGGCAATAGCCGACATGGGGGACCCGGGATCGAAATCGTGTTGGGTACATATTAACCCGAGATTGCGGAAAAGTAGCAGGAAGAAAAATGGGAAGGGCAAGCCGCGGCCAGAGAATCACGGACGGGGCAAGATTCGGGGGACAAGATTCTATCCCGAACGTCGCAAAATCTGGGCCTGATGCAGGCTGGAGATGCGGGAGATGGCGGCGACCATCATGCTGGAAAGCAGCTGCATGGTGGCTACGTCTTTCTCGTCGAAGGCACTGGGCGATGAAGACAGGACCTCGAACACACCCAGAGTGCGGCGATAATAGCGCAGCGGAGAGACCAGGATGGAGCGGACTCCNNAGTTCCGCAGCGTGAATGTCGACTTCCTCCCCGGCATGCACGGCGCGAAAGCCGGAGACGGGATGAGCCGCATTGGCGACGCGAAGCTGGCTGCGAAGCGCAATCGAGGGCACGCGAGTCTGATGATCGGCAACGTTCAGAGATTCTCTGTCTCGGATCTGAGGGTCAGGCACCGTGCGCAGCAAATCTCGCACCAGACTATCGAGCTCGGAATCAGTGATCAGATGAGCCGTCTGCTGGTTGCGCAGAGTTCCGCCCAGCACCCGGGAGAGGCTGAGCAGCGAGGGATTGCCGCACGCGAGGCAATAAGGCCTGCTATTGGTGCTGATCAGTTCGCACTGGATGCAAAACGTAGCGGACTGAAGAGGAACGAAATGAACGTCCTTGAAAGTAGTGCCGTAAATGGTCTTACTGAACATGCTTGCGTATCCCTCAGAAGCCCTCAAGAAAATCTGGTGTCCCAAGATAAACACGGATGGCGGGATGAAGAAGTAGCCGCATTGGTTCCGGGGTGTGGAAAAAATGGATGATTTTCGTCGAAACCCAGCTGGGCGAAAACTAGTCCGACGCGGATATGCAGGAAATTGCGACCCTGGGCAATCGGTGCCAAGATGCTGACCCAGTAGGCAGCCTAAGGCGGCATATTTTTTTCGTGGAGGCTCTTGATTTGGGGGGAGCGCTGGCTTAGACTTAGAAAACGTTCGAGGCAGCAAATGCCTTGATGCTGGGGGAAATCATGCAGTGGACAGCACCCGCTTTTGAAGAAGTTTGCCTGAATTGCGAAATCAACTCTTACGCGAGCGCCAAGCTCTAACCGTCAGCCCTCCCTAATCTCATCGTTTACCCACACGCGAGTACGCGTGTGCTCTTTCGGTGCCTCCGCCCGCAACCCCAGGGCGCGACCTTCTAGCACCCTAGCCAGCCTGTGCCGTGACAAACCCCTGATCATCCTGACCGGGGTGCGGAATAACTTGAACACTGTGCTGAAGAGCACGATCCAGAGCGTCGGCGAGAGCAATGGGGAAGCCCGTAATCAGAAGATTGATATCAAGCTGCAGGTGCCGTTGGGAATACAAACGGTGAACCACCAAGGCTCCGCGGTGGCGATTGGCGGAGCTCACGAGATCGAGCGATAGAGTCCAAACCGGCAAACCGTCGAGAGACCTCGATCCCCTGCTCTTACCCCCTTGAAAAGAAACTTCTCCGCGCCGGGGCTGTGGGCCTGACTCAGAAGCGCGAAAGGGATAAGCTTCGCCGGGAAAGAGTTTGAAGCGAACATCAAATCCATCGAAGTCGTTGGAATTGAAGGCGGCTTCCAGAACGCGGCAGACTTGTTCGTAGTCGCGGGCCGCTTTGAGCTCCTCTGTGGCCCGGCGGATCGCCAGGTTATTGATGACGATCTGGCGCTGTTCGAAGGTGCGCTGGGCGACGCGAGCAAGCTCGCCCAATTCGAGGTAGCCAAGGCGTTGAACGCCGATCCAGATGCCGGTTCCGAGCACGGCGAGAACCAAGCCCAGAGAGCTCCCTGTGGGCCAAAGCAGGAATAAACTCAGGAGCGCGAACACGGCGGAAACGCCGTAAAGCACAATCACGACTTGGCGATGGGTGAGTCCGTGCTGCAAGAGCTTGTGATGGATGTGTTCGCGGTCCGCGGTAAATACGGGACGGCCGCTGACCAATCGCCGGAGAATGGAGAGCGACGTTTCGAGAATCGGCAGGCCGAAGGAGACTACGGGAATGGCAACGGCAACGATGGTCGGGGCCTTTTCCGCTCCTTCCAGAGCGAGAGCGCTGAGCAGGAAGCCGATGAAGAGACTGCCGGAATCTCCCAGAAAGATGGTGGCGGGATTGAAGTTGTAGCGCAGAAAGCCGAGGATGGCGCCGGCCAAGGCGATGGTCATCACCGTGACCAGGGAAAATCCGTTCAGCAGCGCGACTACGAATGCCACGAGGGTGGAGAATAATGCCGAACCTGCCGCCAGGCCGTCCAAGCCATCGATCAGGTTGAAAGCGTTGGTGATGGCCAGCACCCACAGAATCGTAAGTGGCAGCCCCAAAAACCATGGCAGTTGATGCTCACCGAACAGTACTGGGATGTTCAGAATGCGAAGACCACCCATGAACAACATGGTGGCTGCGAGACCTTGGACCGCGAACTTGACATAGGGGCCGACAGTGTAGAGATCGTCATACACTCCCAACAGGAAAACGAGGGAAGCGGGCACCAGAATGGTCAGCAGAGTCTTCAGAGAAAATGCGGAGTGCAGGTGGGGAACGTAAGAGGCCATGACTGCGGCCGCCAGCATGCTCAACGAAAAGGAAAGGAAAATGGCCACGCCACCCAAGCGTGGCAGAGCCTTGGAGTGCAGATGCCTCTCATGAGACGGGACGGCTACCCACCCGCGCTGGGTTGAAACATCCCGTACATAGCGGGTGAGGACGAACGAGAACAACAGCGACAGGAAGAAAATCGCAAAGAAGACTACCGTCAACTGCCCTCCCTCGGCCAGCTATCACGAACGTCGGTGCGCGCCATCGCTCAATTACTTGACACTAAGTATTGCATCAGCGGAATGCTGCTTGGTAGTGAGTGAACGGATTCCGTCTGCGTTTAAGGGTTGTTGAAAAATCTAGCAGCCTTAGGGGCCAGTTTCAATTCCCCCGTGTGAGAAATCTGTGGAAAACCTCGGTTGACCGCCTATGCTGGGTTCTACAACTGGGCACCAGCGGAGACATCCGGCAACAAAGCGACGTGATCACCGCGGGGCACGCTGTGCTAAACTTCCAGCGATCCTTCTTCCACGAGAGGCCCGTTGATGGAGTTCGGCAGATTCGGTTTTGCCTGTAGCCGTAGCCTGGTCGCTTTCGCTCTGTTGTTGCTTTCCGGTGCGGAGTTCAAGGCTGCGGGACAGCAAACACCACCATCTTCATCGGTAGCTACTCCGGAATTGCCTGCGGCAGAGCCGATGTCGCAAGCTGCCGTTGGTAGTGTTCCGGCCACGATTGCCCCGGCCAATGAGAGTTCCTCTCAGCTGAGGCTGGGTCCCGGGGACTTGCTCGAGCTCAGCATCTATAACGTGCCTGAACTGGCGACCAAAGCAAGAGTGGGGAATTCAGGGGATGTCTACCTTCCGCTGATCGATTACGTGCATGTGGGCGACCTCTCCGTGGAAGAGGCGCAGGCTTTAATCCAGAAGCGACTGGAAGACGGGGGTTTCGTCCGCAACGCTCACGTTACGATCCTCGTCGACGAATCTGCTTCCCAGGGAGTGACGATCCTTGGCGAAATAGGCAAACCCGGCATTTATCCGGCGATTGGGGATCGCAGGTTGTACGACATGATCTCGGCGGCGGGGGGATTCACGGCTTCCGCAGGTCGCAAGGTGAGCGTCGTACGGCTGCACAGTGCCGCGCCGATCACCGTGAATCTGCCCAGGAATCTGGCTGATGATTTGGAGGATAACATCCAGATCCTTCCCGGAGACACCATCACGGTACCCCGGGCACCCATCATCTATGTGGTGGGGGATGTGGGCCGTCCGGCCGGATTACTTGTGGATAACGGAAGTTTGACTGTGCTACAGGCACTGGCGCTCGCGGGAGGGACGAACCACACCGCGAAGATGGGCGGTATTCGCATCATCCGCAAGGGCCCGACGGGGATGACGGAAACGCGCGTTCCGCTAAAAAAGATGCTGGAAGCGAAGGCTCCGGACATGAACCTTCAGGCCGATGACATCCTCTTCGTGCCGCTCAGCGGAGTTCGATCCGCGGCTGGAACAGGTCTTAATGCGGCCATATCCGCGACAGCCGGACTGGCAATTCTCGCCGCTCACCCGTAGGTGAGAGCGAAGAGCCTATTTAGGCGGCAACTTCGGTTTCACGGCGTTCCGGCAGTTTCAACAAGCGCTCGAGCACGTGAAGATATTTTGCCGCGGTTTGACTGCGGGAAAACTTGCGCACGATATATTCCCTGCCGTTTTGTCCCAGAGCGCGAGCCTCTTCCCGATTCCCTGCCAGAGAACGAATCGCATTCACGAGAGCGTCTGCATTCTCCGGCTCGATGACAAGTCCGCCGCGGGCTTCCTCCAGAATGTTGCGGGCTTGCCCATCGACTCCAAGGATCACGGGGCGCGCACACGACATAAATTCCAGCATCTTGGTAGGGATCACCGTCTTAAAGACATCTGCTTTCTTGAGCAGAACGAGGCAAACATCCGAAGCGCAGATGTAGGCGGGAATTTTTTCGCGAGGCTGCTGGTCGATAAACCGCAGATTGTTTAGACCGCGCTCCCGCGCCAACGAGAGGATGCGCTCCTTATCCGCGCCTTCTCCCAGCAACAGAAAAACAATGTCGGGATTAATGTCCCTCACCTGGTCGGCAGCGGCGACGATTGTCTCCAGCCCATGCGCCATTCCCATGGTGCCGATGTAAGAGACGACGAACTTTCCTTCCAAGCCCAATTCCCTTCTCAGGCCGGTTCCGGCTTCCGGAGCAAAAAGGTGGGTTTCGACACCGTTCTCAACCACAGAGATTTTTTCTCGAGGAACACGCCAGTATTCGACCAGGTAGTCTTCAAAAGCGGGCGTAACCACCACGATCCGATCAGAACGGCGATACAAGAAGCTTGCGATTTTCGCGAGAGAGCGGTGCAGCAGCGAATTGCCGTCACCCATACCAACCGCAGCGAGAGATTCGGGCCAGAGATCGCGCACTTCGAAGACAAAAGGGACGCGCTTCCACCGGGCCAGCCACCAGCCGGAGAGCGCAACCAGCAACTGCGGCGAGGTCGCAATCACAACGTCAGGCCGTGAGAGAAAAAGACCTGTGCTTGCCGCCGACACGCAAAACGAACTGTAGTTCAAAATCCGCTCGTACGCCTTCCGGTTGGGAAAAGGAAACAGCCAGGTGCGAACCACATTGACAGCGTCAGTTTGCTCGCGAATCACCAGTCGCCGGAGCTTGCCACGATATTCAGGCGGAACCACGCCGGTGGGATGATTGGGAAATCCGGTGAGCACGGTTACTTCGTGACCTGAGGCGGCCCAATGCCGGGACAATTCGGCGGCGCGCGCGGCAGGTGCACCCATCTCCGGAGGAAAATATTGCGAAACGTAAAGAATCTTCATGAGACGGTGAACCACTATTCAGCAAGCCTGTATTCAGGAAGCTTGATCGAAGCCGCCGGCGTCTGGAGCGTCATCGTTCGCGTTAAGGTCTTTCATTGCGACGCCCGCAGCGATGGGCACGGCGATGGGTTGTCCCAAACACCGTGACTCTTCCAGCGCGAACGTAGTCAGCATCGTACTCGCAACCTCGCGGAAAGGGATGGGCGAGTCGGCGCCGGTTTGAATCGCGGTGATGAAAGCTTGCCATTCGCCGCGGTGCCCTTTGTCCTGCCGCAGGAGCGAGCGAAATACGCGCTTCTTTCCGCCTCGGACAAGTTCCAGCCGTCGAAAATCTTCGAGCACTGCCACGTTGCCGCCGCCAAAGATTTCGATTCGTTCTTTTGAATAAGATCGATCGCCGTTTGCAAGATAGCTGATGGTGCCCTGGGAACCGTCCGCAAAACGCAGCGAACACACCACGTTGTCATTGCTGTATTGACGGGGGTTGGAGAGGCTGCGAGTCTCAACCTCCACCGGAGACGAGTCCGTCAGGAAGCACAGGAAGTCCACAAAGTGGCAGACTTCTCCGATGATCCGGCCTCCGCCCTGCTGGGGATCGTTCAGCCAATGATCCGCAGGAAGGAAGCCTGCATTCACCCGATAGTGAAGCGCCAGCGGTTCGCGAACCTTCTGCAGAAAACTCTTCATTCGGACTGCCAACGGAGCAAATCGACGATTGAATCCAACCATGAGAAGCCGGCGAGTGGAGTTTGCGTCATCGTGTACGTCGATAATCCTTCCGAGCTCCTCTTCAGAGAGGCACAAAGGCTTTTCACAAAAGACGTGCTTGCCGGAGTTAAGAGCTGCGATTACCTGGGCGGCGTGCAGGTGATGGCGTGTAGTGATGACCACGGTGTTAACCGCCGGATTTGTGAGAATCTCCCGCTCATCGGTGGCGCAGGAGTGAAATCCAAATTTCTGGGCGGCATACCGAGCATGGGAACCGCTTGCGGCGCCCGCTACGACCATTTCCACACCACCAACTCGCTTGATCGCCGGCAGAAGCGTGCTGGTGGCGAAGCTCCCAGCGCCAAGAAGACCGATCTGAATTGACTTGTGGCTCGCGACTGGCCGATCAGGAGTCGAGATCTTTACATGGCGAGTATCGTCGGCATGGTCCGGATACGTGATCAATACACCCAGGAATGCCTCATGAGTTTTGCCTGTGATCAGATCGTAGGCGGAGTGCGCGCGTGCGATGGGGAAGCGATGAGTAACCAGTGGTTGCAAGTCAAGTTTACGATCGCCGAGAAGCTTCAGGAAAGCTTCCATGTTGCGAGTTTCGGTCCAGCGCACGTAGCCAATGGGATAGTCGATCCCCTTCTGCTCGTATGCTGAGTCGTAGCGGCCGGGTCCGTAGGAGCGGGAGACGCGGAAGTCGAGTTCCTTCTCGTAGAAAAATCTCCGCGGGATCTCCATGGCAACCGTTCCCACGGCAACGACCACAGCGCGATTCCGCGCCACTGCTCCCGCGAGATTCACGGGATCATTGCTGGCAGTTTGCGCAGCGATGAGGACCGCGTCCGCACCGTGCCCGGCAGAGTGTTGCAAACATAAATCTTGAAAGCCGGAAGAGGAAGTGCTCACCGCGTCGGCTCCCAGACGCAACGCCAAGTCCGCCCGCTCGGCGGAAATATCCATTCCGAGCACGCAGCAACCGGCCGCCTTAAGAATCTGCACCGTTAATTGACCAAGCAGGCCCAGTCCGATTACGGCCACGATGTCGCCCAGCTTGGCGTCGGCGGTGCGTACACCGTGAAGAGCGACCGCTCCGACCGTAGTGAAGGCCGCTTGGTCAAAGCTCACGGCTTCGGAAGGAATGCGCGCGACCAGAAGGCGGGGAATACAAGCAAACTCGGCGTGCACAGCGTGACCGGCTCCCGCGCACGCCACGCGATCTCCGGGATTGATATCGGCAATGCCTTCGCCCACGGCGACGACAGTTCCGGCGCTGCTATATCCCAAGGCACTGGGTTGATCTAGACGGCTGCGCACCGTAGACACGGTTGCCAGCAATCCATCGCGGCTGATCTTGCTCAGAACTTCGCGCACAAGATCGGGCCGCATTCTCGCTTTCTGCAGCAAGTTCTTGCCGGCGAATTCGGAGGAAGCACGCTCCGTGCCCGCGGAAACCAGGGAAGCGGCGGTGCGAACCAGCACGCAGCCCGCGAGCAACTTCGGGGCAGGCACTTCGGCCACGGTGATTTCAGCGCTGCGCGCATCCTGGAAGACTTGTTTCATGCGATTGGCACTCTTACGGCAGACGGATAGGCTTCCGCGGGACGCGTCCCTTTCTCAGAGACTTTCGCGCGATAAACCTCTGATTCATTCCGCAAAATGACTATCTCTCCGTCTATCGACTCAAGCTTGCATCGTTCATCGGTGAGGACTGCAGTGACGAATCGAACCGGCAATTGCGATCGAGTCTGGTAGATGATTGAAACCGCCGGCCGAAGATCGCCGTACGTGGGCGACTCCCAGCCGAGCAACTGCGTATCCGTGTCCGCCGAATTTCCCTCTACCCGAACTCCCGCTCGTATGATCGCAGCGTTCCCCATTGAACTCGCAAAAATGCTCCATTGAACTCGCGACTGCCCCGCCGTGAACGTCACTTGAAAAGGCGAGTCAGAAACCTGGTACGGCAAATCGGCTGCCAGCCAATGCAAGCACAGGTCGTGCACGCCGGTTCCCTCCATGTCGTCCACGATCACCCAGCCAGAGCCAGCGAGCCATTGGACCATGCGGTGGTGCGTGACGCCGAAACGTTTGTAGCCGTCATGCTCACCTTCAAAGCGATCAGCGTAAGGCTGACCGGGCGAAGAGTGCGAGCGACCCGAAGCTTGCGCCCAGTCGACCCAGAGAAAGCGTCCAGCCCGTCGCATCTGGTCGTGATGATCGACGGTAACGGTGTTATGAACGGCCGTACCGGCGAGTCCATTATTCCATGGCGGAGGCGCATTGTAGAGATATGTTCCGGCATCGCGGGCCAGGTTGATGCCTCGCCACCACAAATCCACGTGCAACTGATCCGCCTGAAAAGGGCGGCGCGTGTACCGGCCCGCGCGAATCAGCGCCCACGAACTTTGATCTCCAAGACGGAAGTATCCGGTTTCGGCGGACGGAGGCAGAGCCGGAGCGGTTTCTTCCACAGTCGTGGGCTTCGCCCCGAACCACAGCGCGGCTTCGTCCCAATGCCCTGGCTTCAACGCGGGACGATCGAGAACCGCTGCGCCCAACTGCAGCAAGGGACGAAAATCGCGATACTGGGAGACTGTGAGCGGAAGGATCTGGCTGCCATCGTCGGAGCCGTAGTTCGGCGCAAACCCGCTCTCCGGGTCTACCCAGGCGTGCATAAATTCAAAGGCGGCCTGCGTGCGCATGGAAATTTCGTCGGGCAGCGGAACATGATGAATCTCGGCAAGGCGCAGCGTCCACAGCAGCAGATGCAGAATCATGCGCTGGTAGTTGAAGGAATGCTGCTGAGAAACGCCCTCGATCGTGATCTGATCGAGAACGGCCTCCTGCAACAGACGCCCACCAAGAGTCTGCCAGACTTTCGCCTCTCTCAATTCTGGATAGAGCGTGCCCGCGGTCCAGAGTCCAACAGCCTCGCTGATCAGGTGATTGCTGCGCTGGGAGCGGGCATAACCGAGGGTCTGCGCGGTGCGCCAGGCGTGAGCAGCAATCATGGACACGAGCAAACTGGCGCGCTCGTTGGTCGTCGAGGGCGAATTAACGAACCCATGCAGCGCGAACGACCAGGCCAGGATTCGCAAGGAACACTCTTGGCCGCAAATCCAGAGCGGACCGGCCATCGGCGGACTGTGGAGGGCCCAGTCCTCGATTGCGGTCCAGAAGGCTTGCGGAAAACGCTCGTCGCCACTCAGAGCGTAAGCGCGAACCAGAGGATAGACAAACAAGAACCGGGAAGGCTCGAGGATGAATTTCAGGTCGCCGTAGGCGGGCGAGGCGAAACGCATCTGCGTCCACGGCTGCCGCGGTGAAACGCTCTGACCGGTTGCAGGATTGCGAAACCATTGCGGCGGGAAGTCGCAAGCGAAAGACAGTTGACCGAAGAAAGGAATATTGCCGGCAAGAATGCGCTCCGCTTCGGCGAGAACAGTTTTTTCTCGGTCGAGGCCGATGATTTTCCTGATGTTCGTTCCCAAGGTCTGCGCGTCAGTGAAGAAAAAACGCGATGCGCCGTCCCGGCGTGTGGCCAGCATTTCTTCTGCCCGAATGCCGGGTGCGACCCGCTGCAGGTCCCAGGAATCCCAGCCCTGCACGGACCGCATCCTCCATGACATCAGGCCGCTGCCGCGCTGTAGTTCGTATTCCAGGCGCAGCATGCCGTCGCGCATACCGAAGGTGCGGCCGACTTGCAACATGGTGCCAATCTTAGCCATTGGCGTACTCATCGGCTTACCCATTCACCGTCCCCGGAACGGCCGCCAAATGGCTCTGCGTAAGGCGTTCGGCCGCCCGCGCCCGCAGCCAATCATGCATGACAAAGAATTGATGATCTTCATCGAGATCGGACTGGGGCGTGCCCGCGATCGTGCCGCGATCGAGACCGGCTACTACCTCCGCGGCTTTCTCGATGCCGAAGGCGATAAGCCGGTTGCGCAAATCGCTTAGAGATTCGCACTGGGGCGCGTGGGGAAATTCGTATCTCTGAAGAATCGGGCCGGTATCGATTCCCGCATCCATGAAATGGATCGTGATGCCGACTGGAACGTGTTGCAGTAATGACCACTCCGGACTGCTCATGCCCCGGATTTCCGGCAGCAAGCCCAAGTGCACGTTGAGAGCGCCGAGACGAGGGACCTCCAGCAATTGCTTTCGCAAAATATTGCCGCCGGTGAAAATGATGAGGTCGGGCGACCACTCTTTAAGACGCGTAATCGAATCTGGCGCGTTCTGCTCGTTGCAGAGCGCAATCGGGAAACCGTGAACTGCGGCTACTTCCCGCAAGCTAAGAAAAACTCCGCCCTGGTGTTTGAGTAGGGGCTCCAGACAGGGATTCCGCAGTTGTGGCTGCCCATTGCCGCGATGAGGAATCAGTTTCGCGCGCGCGTAGCGCGCAACCTCTCGGACCCCCCACTGTCCAACCTTGCGAAGCAAAGTTCCGCGGTCGAATGTTGAAAGAGCAAGAGCGCCAACGGGAACATGCCGCAACTCGGACATACGCACTGCCATAGCGCACGCGGATTCGCTGTACACACTCGAGGAGAGAATTACGATGCGCATGGCAATGCCTCGACCGTGGATGCGTCAAAGGACCGCGTCAGGCGCTGTTCCAAGAGGAGAGCGTCCGCGAAGAACTTACATCCCCAACTGATGTAGCGCAAAGGCTGATAGCGGCCCCAGATTGGGTAAGATCCGCTGACTCCGCCAACCATTCCCCGCAGCCCGCGCGCTGGAATCAGTTGTTTGAGCATCTCGTTCATCTTGAGCGCAGCATTGAGATAGCGCAGGTCGTCCGTTACTTCAAACAGGCGCAGCCAGACGCATGCCATCTGCGCGTTTCCCGTGAGACAAGTGAAGCGGTGGCCATCTTTGAAATCCGCCTCGTAGGCGCCCGGCAAATATTTATTGGTCTCAAACTTCCGCAGCAGTACCCACGCCGATTTCGCAACCGTCTGGATGGCATCGCTGCGCCGCCGCAGAGTCGCACACTCGAGAACACCCTGGAGCACGTAGGCGATGAAGTGCAGATAGTTGGGATGGCTTCGCAGGTTGATGCCGTCGATCCAGCCGTTGGGCTTGAAGTGTGACAGCACCCAATCCAGATTCCTCTCTGCCGCCAGACCGTAGTCCATGTTACCGTGATCGTTCTGATCATGACGCGGACCCGCAGTGCATTCCGACAACTCAGCCAGAGCCCACGCCACCATGCTGTAGTAAGTGTGAGCCACATCTTGATAGGCGCCGGGCCCCGACCACGATCCGTCGGCCTGCTGCACTTTGACCAGCCAATCGCCGGCAGCGACGGATGCGCGCAGGATCTCAGGGCGGTTCGTTTCCGCGTGAGCGCGAACCAGGCCTTGCAGGATTTGGCCAGTGTTGAAGACGGATGGCTGCGCTCCGCTACTGTGCAATCCAGCCGGAAACGCGCCAGTTGGCATTTGCAGAGAAAGCAGCCATCGCGTGGCTTGCTCGGCGGCCGCTGCGGCGCGATCGTCGGCAGCCGAACGCGCAAAATCATACAGCGTAGGAACAATGTAGCCGGTGACCTCCGGATAGGATTCCGAGTATCCCGTCAGCAGGCTGTAATAGGCGGCTATGCCGCCATCGGGGCGCTGCGCATCGAGAATCCAGTGCAGCAGTGAGGTTAGCTCTTCTCCGCTATCGAGCCTGCTCGTCGTATAGGAGTAAAGATGTCTCTGCTCGAACGTGACCCGGGCTTTGTCGAACACAAGTTTCTGGATCAGCGGAATCATGCGCTGCGGCCCGCGCAGCAAGCCCGCCGCTTCGGTCAGCGCCTTGGCGATTTGACCGGTCATGGCCTTGTCCTTGCCACCGTTCACGCGGTCGCCGCCTCGCGAGCTTGACTGAATTCTTCGCTTCTCTGCTGCGCTCCGGCATCAAGGAAAATCCGCATCCAATTCTCCAGAGTCAGAAACTGCCAGATTTGCATCGACCAATCTTCGGCTCCGCGCCGGTGCTCGTCCACGAAGCGGCGTACCGCTTCCGGGCGGAACAAACCTCGCTTGCGGATGTTTGTCTCAGAAAGTAGATCGTCCACCATCTCCCGCAGATCGTGCGCCAGCCAGTAATCCACGGGAGCGGCGAAGCCGGCTTTCGGCTGGCGCAACACTTCGGCAGGCAGAACATCGCGCATCGCGCGACGAAAGATGTGTTTCGTGGTAGGCCGAAAGAGCCCTTTCAGCTTAAGATCTGGCGGAATGTTCCAGGCGGCAAACTCAGCAAGCTCCCGGTCGAGAAATGGAACGCGCACCTCAACCGACGACGCCATACTCATCTTGTCGTTGTAGTTCAGGTTCAGACTGGTCATGAAAATCTTGGTATCGAGATAAAGCATCTGGTTCAGGAAATCNNGCTCTTCCGCATCGAGCGATGCGCTGCGAGCCATCTTCTTGGCTAACCGCACGCTTCCCTTCATCGCCGTGCCGCGCAAGCTGGGCAACGCATTCACGCCGGACTCGATCCCAGATCGCAACAGACCGGGAATTCTTTGATATGCGCTCGCCCAGCGGTGCGCCGCGTGTTTGCGATATCCGGCGAACAATTCGTCTCCGCCGACGCCAGAGAGCATCACGGTAGCCTGCTTGCGCGCCTCGCGGCAGACCAGATACGCCGTGATGATCGCAGGATCGGCGGTGGGCTCATCCATGTGCCAAGTCAGACGCGGCAACAACTCGGCAACATCCGGTTCAACCACAATCTGTTGATTCTCGCACCCCAGTTGACGGGCTAGCCGGGACGGCACATTGGGATCATCCAGCGTGGTTTCGCCGACGCGATACTTATGCGGGAAGGTAATCGTGTAAGTCCGGACGGGCTGCTTCGTCGTCTGGCGCGTCATGGCCCGGCACATCATGGCCACAATGCTCGAAGAATCCAACCCAGCGCTGAGAAATGCGCCGATGGGAACGTCGCTCACCATCTGCTGTTCCACGGAATGTCGAAAGCGCTCGCGAAGCTCGTCGGCAAGATCGGCTTCGGATCGTGAGTAGTTCGCATCGGCGCGGGGAAAGCTCAGATCCCAGTACTGGCGGATTTTCAATTCACCGTCACGCAACGTTGCGCAATGTCCCGCGGGGAGCTTGTAGATCCCACGAAACATCGTCTTGGGATCCGGAACCCACAGGAAAGTCAAATACTGATGCAACGCCTCCAGATCGATCTCCGCCTTGATCTCCGGCACGTGCAGCAGCGCTTTCACCTCGGAAGCAAACGCTAGTTTTCTACCGTGGTGAGCATAGTAGAAGGGCTTCACCCCGAAATGATCGCGCGCCAGAAATAGCTCCGGTTTGCCCGAGCGCAGATCGCAAATGGCAAATGCGAACATGCCATTGAGCCGATGAACACAATCCGCGCCTTCTTGTTCGTAAAGGTGGATGATGACTTCCGTGTCCGTGTTGGAAACAAAGTGGTGGCCTTTGCTTTGCAGCTCACGGCGAAGCTCGGCGAAATTGTAAATTTCGCCGTTGTAGGTGATCCAGACCGTGCGGTCTTCGTTGCACATCGGCATGTGGCCGTCGGCCGAAAGATCAAGAATGGCAAGGCGGCGGCTGCCGAGGCCAATGTAGGAACCGTCGGGGAATCTTCGTTCCCACAAACCGGAGTCGTCGGGACCACGGTGCGCCTGGACGTGCGCCATCCGGCCGAGCACTTCCCTGTCCCCACAGTTGGCTAGTCCGGCGATCCCACACATGCGCCTGGTTCCTCTCCGTCCCCTTAGACTTCAGTTCCGTTCTTCAGTTCTGTCTTCAGCTCTCTTCTTTTGCAGTTCTTTCTTTTGCAATTCTCCGGCGCTTCAGTTCGTAGATCTTGGCCTTGGTGTGAAACATCTGAACCGCCTGAAACCCGCAATAGATAAGGCCTGGCACGCCATCCAAGAACCCAAACCGCCAGACATAACGATACAGGAAAAGCAGCACGGGAGAACCCGGAACGGCAAAGAGTTTACGCTTCAGCCAGCGCCGGCGTTGGGCCTGGGTGCCGAAAAGCGACGGCGGCAGCTCTTTGTCATCGCCCTCCAGCAACACACGGGATTCCCAGTTGGAATACTCGTCATGCTTCTGGATATAGCGCGAGAGCGATTCCACGTTGTGATGGATCAGCGGGCTCCGCAGGGTTGCCGTCGGGCCCTCGACGACGACGTGCTCATGCACTTCCATGTCAGCCATGGAAGCGTTTTGGTCCTTCAGGCGGCATTCATAGCGGCCTTTGCCGCGGCGAAACAATGACAGCTTCCACAAACCTACGTCTCCATGACGCAGAGGCCGGCCCAGAAACCACGTGCGCAGCAGGATGGAATACCCATCGATCGCCGGATTCTGGATGGCCAAACGAATTTCCTCGGCGAGTTCCGGCGTGAGCACCTCGTCCGCATCGAGAAGCAAAACCCAGTCATAGGCGATCGGCAAAGTGTTCATGGCCCATTGCCGCTTTTTGGGCCAGCCACCTTGATAAGGAAACTGCACGACTTGGGCGGCGTGGGATCGAGCGATCTCCACAGTATCGTCTGTGCTCTGCGAGTCGATTACGTAGACCTCGCCAACCTCCCTCAAAGCCTGCAAACACCGGGGCAAATTCTTCGCCTCATTGCGTGCTGCAATGATCACGCTAACCGGGAGTTTGCCGGTGGGGACGGGGCTCGCGGGCTTTCGCACTTCTTCGACCTTTTCCATTGCGGCAATCGTTCAACTACGGCAATCGCTCAACTCGAAAGATTCTGTTCACACCAGCATTGCAACACGTACAGCGACCATGGGCGGGACCAGGAAGTACGGCCCTCGAGAAAATCTTTCCACACGCCGCGGGCTGCCGGTTCGCTGATCAGAGCACCTAGAGCTCCATCGCCGATCTTGCGCATTGATTCTTCCATGATCGGACGCAACTCATCCCGTAGCCAGTGCTCGAACGGCAGGGTGAAACCTCGCTTCGGTCGATGGACGATTTTGTCCGGCAGTTGCCCCTTGAGAGCTCTAACCAGCAAAGGCTTTGGCGTTCCCGCATCGAGTTTCCACGATCCTGGCAGGGCAAGGAGACGGCGCGCCAATTGATGGTCGATCAACGGCACGCGCACCTCCAGACCGTGCGCCATGCTCATGAAGTCCGAATCCCGCAAGAGTGTGTTGAGCATATAACACCGCGCCTCCAGATAGGAAACACGGTTGATCGGGTCCAGGCGCACAGCGTGGCTCAAGCTCTCGGTCAAGGGTTTTTCCGCACGCAGGAAAGCGGAGGTCGTCTTTATCCTCATCTTTATCTTTATTCCAAGCAACAATTCGTCCAACTGTTCCGGAGTGAACAGCATTCGCGAAAGGAAATAAGGATGAAGGATGCGTCGACCGTTGCGGCCAAGAGCAATCAGCTTGCGATTCTGGTCACCGGACGGAGCGAGGCTCGCAAAAACGCTTACCAACGGACTGCGGACCGCTCCAGGTATGCGCTCCCACACATCGGCAAATCGCTCCATCCGTGGCACGGTGCGGAAACTGGAGTAGCCGGCAAACATTTCATCGCCGCCCAGTCCGGAAAGCGCAACTTTCACACCGGCCGCCCGGGTTCGCTCCGATACGAAGTACGTGTTGATCCCATCCATGGTAGGCAGATCCATGGCGCGGATGGCGGGAGCTATCGCGGCGAAGAAGTCTGATTGGGAAACGGTGATCTCGTGGTGGTCGGTATGAAACTGCTGCGCGATGATGCGGGAATACTCGGCCTCAGAGTAGTCGGCCTCTCGGAATACGATGGAAAACGTACTGGGCCGCACGCCGCTTCTACTAAGGATGCCGACCAGGCTGCTGGAGTCGATACCGCCGGAAAGAAAAACTCCAACCGGAACATCGCTTACCAATTGCATGCGCACCGACTCGTCGAGCATCTCCGCAGTCTGCGCTTCGAGTTCGCCGCGCTTTCTTGCGCCAGCATCGCAAGCGGGATTGGCCACGTCAGCCAGTTCGGGATCGATCAGGTCCCAGTACTGCGCTTGCTTCACCTGACCTTGCTCCCAAGTGAGATGGCAGCCGGGCGGGAGCGCATTCACCCCTTCTATCAGCGTATTCGGATCGTAGAGGGATCCGAAGGTCAGATAATTCATCAAGCCCGCGGGATCTATGCTGCGCGGGACCAGGCCAGTGCCAAGCAGAGTCCGGACTTCGGAAGAGAACATGAAGTAGCGATCGGAGTGCCAGAAGTAGAGCGGCTTGATGCCCATCGGATCGCGAGCAACGAAAAGGCGGTGGCGCCGAGCATCCCAGATTGCGAAGGCGAACATGCCGCGAAATTCACGCAAGCATTCTTCGCCCCATTGTCCATAGGCTTTGAGGATCACTTCGGTGTCAGAGTGACTGCTGAAGTTCAGACCTTCGCGCTCCAACTTGGCACGAACTTCGCGAAAGTTGTAGACCTCTCCGTTGTAGACGATCCAGTTGCCGGTNNCGCAAATCATCTTACGTGAAAGGACCAGGTGTTCGGTGATTGGCGCGGAAGCGGCTGGTAGTGGATTTGTCTACGACCTTTCAATCGCGAGCGGCGGTCTCAGCGAGACGCTGAGCGAGTTGGAGCAGTTCCTCAACGTGTTTATCCCAACTGAAANNACCAGCGGGTGAGCAAAGGTCTCAGCGTAGGCGGGAGTCACATAAAAATCGCACGCTCGATAAAGGCGATGCAGTAAAGCGTAAGGTACTGCGCCCAACTCCACAACTTCCTGGCCAAGATTGAGTTGCCTCACCAGCTCCGCCGCTGTATCCGCGCGGTAATCTCCGGGATTGTCTTTGGAATTCAATTTGCACGTGAGAATCAATCGGACGGTTCGAGGATGCAGCTTCTTCTTCAAGAGCGCAACGCCGCGAATCAAGGTTTCAAAATTTCGATAGTAGTTGTAGTGGCTGACAAATAACAGACGGAGCGAACCTTCCGTCGCAGCGAGTTGTTGTTGCACGTCTTGGGGCAGCGGCGACAGGTCGCGGAAGAACGCTTCGTGATCAAAACCGTGATGGATGCAGACCACATTGTTCCCCGTCCAGCGCCGCAGCTCGTTGGCGAAAGCTTCGCTGGGAGCGACCGTGCAGTCCGCCGCGCGCACGGACCATTGGGCAAGCGTGGCCTTCACTTCGGTATCGAGCCATAACCGATAGTCGCCCCGGTCTCGCAGATCATGCAGAAAGTAGGACGATGTGTAGAG
>PMXH01000558.1 GCA_003165855.1 Acidobacteriaceae bacterium
TGCGACGTTCCGGTCAGATGGTCATGCCGGACGGGTGTCTGTCACACATGCATGACTGGTCTGATTGGCGGAACGGTTTACTATCACCCTGAGCCGCTGGAGATGCCCGCTCCCGGGAACGTGCTTTTGTGCTGTTCACGGCCAGATGCGGTTGTCGCACTGGATCTTTGAAAGAAACAGAAGGAGTCGAACCATGCGTTCTGACATTGTGCCGGGTGGCATTTTCCCCGACTATGAACTGCCCGATCAGACAGGGCAGTTGCGCAACCTCAGCGAGTTGCAGGGGGAGGACCCGCTCATCCTTACGCTGGCGCGCGGTCACTATTGCCCAAANNGTTCTGGGGCCGTCCGTCGATCGTGGATCTTTGGCGGGATCTGCGAACCGTTACAAGTCAAGTTCGCCCGGACTGGGACCTGAGCGCTCCGGGGCTCCGCGAGGCATGGAACGCTGGCGACTCATCGCGGTTTCACGGATGGAACAAGAAAGCGAAGAGCGCTCCGGTTGGATTGAAAGGAAAGGGCTGATCCGCAAGGTTGAGATTGCAGCTCTGAGGCTTTGAAATACTCAATTCCCGGGTTTCGGGCGGGTAGAAGTGGATTGCATAACATTTTTTCGGTGGATCAATGGCTTCTGCATCAAAGCTTTCAGCACGGTTGGATACAAATCGGGACCGTCGACGGCTTGTGCGTGCGGAGCTTCCTGTCGACACCGTCGCACTGGCGCGGTATTTGATTGGCAAGGTCATCGTTCATGACACGGCGAGCGGCAGGTTAAGCGGGCGCATTGTCGAAACTGAGGCCTATCCGGTTGGTGACCCAGCTAGTCATGCTTTCCGAGGGAGGACGCCACGGAGTAGCGTTCTTTACCTTGAACGGGGACATGCCTATGTCTATCTCGCCTACGGGATTTCGTATTTGCTAAATGTGTCGAGCGAGAAGGCTGGAATTGGTGCAGGAGTCTTGTTACGGTCCATTGAGCCACTCGACGGCATCGAACTCATGAACGGCAGGCATCCAAGAAAGCAGTGGGCCGACATCGGTAGGGGGCCGGGACGATTGGCAAAGGCATTGAAGATCGACCTCAAGCAGGATGGAGTGGACCTTTGCAGCGCAAGCTCTTCGCTCTGGCTGGCTGAAACGACACGCAAGAGGGGCGCGATTGGGAAGAGCGTGCGTATCGGCCTGACGCAGGCAGCGGACCGCGTGTTGCGTTTCTACGAACGTAGCAATGAGCATATCAGCGGCCCAAAGAGATTGCTCGGTGCATGACTTATTTGGGGATCGTCAGCCAACCGTCGCTCTCATGCCGCCGAATTTTCGGTGCCATGCGCGAGGGGCGCCAAGAGTGGTTTGGTGCGTTATTGCATTCAAGAGACGATCAGCAGAATGATACTTCCGGAAGTTGAGACGCGGGAATAAGAGGGATGTCGATGACGGAAATGGCGGCAGCGCAGAACCCGACGGACGGCCTCGTCGCAGCGCCCGAGGCAGGTGACGTTGAGGCCGGGAGTCCGCTGCCGATCGGGGGCACACATCAACAAGGCGAAGGCGTCAACTTCGTTTTGTTCAGCCGTCATGCGACCGGTGTTCATTTGGAGCTTTACCTACATCCTGATGATTCATCTCCGACGAGGGTCATCGATTTGAATCCGATACGTAACCGGACCGGTGACGTCTGGCATGTTTGGGTGCGAGGCATTGCCCCGGGACAACTCTATGGTTATCGCATCGAAGGGCCCTATCAACCGGAAGAAGGCCATCGTTTCAACCCGCGCAGATTGCTTCTGGATCCATATGCAAGAGCAATTGCCGGAGTTAAAGATTGGGATTTTATAGCGGCCCGCGGCTACGACTCCTCGAGCAGGCTGGCCGACTTGAGTATTTCGACGACTGATAACGCCGGCACGACGCCGAAATGCATCATTACCCGCGACGATTTCGACTGGGGGTTGGATTCCCCTCCAATGCATTCCGCCTCTGACACAGTGATATACGAGGCACATGTTCGCGGTTTCACAATCCATCCCAGTTCGAAGGTCGAGCATCCGGGGACCTTCGCCGCACTGATCGAAAAGATCCCCTATCTCCAGGAGCTGGGAATCACAGCGGTAGAACTGNNTGGGAGTGACCGCCATTGAGCTGATGCCTGTTCTCGAGTTTAACGAAGACGAGTTGCAGCGGCTGAATCCAACAACCGGAGAGAAACTCAAGAACTACTGGGGCTACAATCCGGTCGGCTTCTTTGCTCCGAAGCAGTCCTACAGCTTTGCCGGATCTCGGTGGCGGCAGACCGTGGAGTTTCGAGAAATGGTGAAGGCCTTTCACCTCGCCGGCATTGAAGTGATCCTGGACATTGTGTTGAACCACACCGCTGAGAACGATGAATTGGGACCCACGATCTGCATGCGCGGCATCGAAAACTCAATCTACTACATGTTGCAGGACAACCAACCCCGGTACTACAAGGATTTCACGGGCGTGGGCAATACGCTCAACGCCAACCATCCCGTTGTCAGAGAACACGTCACAAG
>PMXH01000453.1 GCA_003165855.1 Acidobacteriaceae bacterium
AGGAGCAGGGATGGCAATTGCGGAATAACTCTTCACCGCTTGTCATCCCGAGCGCAGCGGGGGACCCTGGTTTCCGCTTGCAGCGCGTCTGAGTTGTGACATTTCAGGCGATCTTCGGCGTAAAACGAAATGTCTGCGGCTGGTCCCACTCCCGCGACAAATCATCCCACCTAGGATTTGTCGATTCCACAAGTGCCAGCCGTTTGGCGCGAGTCCAAGCCTTGACTTGCTTCTCGCGTTCGATCGCGTTTCGCACATCCTCGAAGGTTTCGAAGTAGACGAGCGGAGTAATGTTGTACTTGGTTGTAAAGCCGGGCGTCAGTTTCAGCTTATGCTCTCGCGTGCGCCGTCGAATGCTGTTCGTCATACCGGTGTAAAGCCTCTTGGAAGCGTTCGCCATGATGTAGACGAAGTAGCGCCGATCTTCTCGCATCCGTTACTCCCACTCTGTCATCCCGAGCGCGGCGAGGGACCTTGGTTTCTGCCAGCAGTGGAACAAGCGCCAGCGCAAGCGAACACCAGGGTCCCTCGCTGCGCTCGGGATGACAATCCTTAGAAGTAGGCCCTCCCTAGCGCTTCGCCGCGACTGGCACTCTGGCGGGTTCCGGTGCGGCACTCGGCATGGTGGTCACTCGCGCACTCTGCGTTTGCGGTGGAGTCTGCCCCGGCGTGGCCACCGGTTGTGACTGCGCCGGAGTCGCGATCAATCCCAGCGCCTTGCGCACCTCGGTGTCGAGCTTGGCCATTGTGTCCTTATTGTCTTTGAGGAACTGGCGTGCGTTTTCGCGGCCCTGGCCGATGCGCTCGCCCTTATAGCTGAACCACGACCCGGACTTCTCGAGGATGTTATTGTTCACCGCGATATCGAGCAGGTCGCCTTCGCGGGAAATACCTTCCCCGTACAGAATGTCGAACTCGGCCTCGCGGAACGGCGCCGCCACTTTGTTCTTCACCACTTTTACGCGGGTACGCGAGCCGGTGACGACGTCGCCGTCCTTGATAGCTGCAATGCGCCGAATATCCACCCGCACCGACGAATAAAACTTCAGCGCCCGGCCGCCCGTTGTGGTTTCCGGATTGCCAAACATCACGCCGATTTTCTCCCGTATTTGATTAATGAAGATCAGGCAGGTGCGCGACTTGGAAACCGTTCCCGTCAGCTTGCGCAGCGCCTGCGACATCAGCCGCGCCTGCAGCCCCATGTGGCTGTCTCCCATTTCGCCATCGAGTTCAGCCTTAGGCACCAGCGCCGCCACCGAGTCCACCACCAGCACGTCGATGGCGTTCGAGCGTACCAGAGCTTCCGTGATCTCGAGCGCCTGCTCGCCATAATCGGGTTGCGAAACCAGCAGGTTGTCGACGTCGACACCCAGCCTCTTCGCGTAGGCGGGATCGAGCGCATGCTCGGCATCCACGAATGCGGCCATGCCGCCGGTCTTCTGCGCCTCGGCAATTACCTGCAAAGTAATGGTGGTCTTGCCGGAAGATTCCGGTCCGAACACTTCCACTACACGCCCGCGCGGAAAGCCGCCGACGCCGAGAGCCGCATCGAACGAAATCGAGCCTGTCGGAATCACAGCGATGGGTACAATCGCTTCCTTCGACCCCAGCCGCATGATCGAACCTTTGCCAAACTGCTTTTCAATCTGCGAAACCGCCAACTCGATTGCTTTGCCGCGTTCATCCGCCATGGGAGTGTGGCTCCTTAATTAAGAGTGCAGAAACTAATCTGGCCGGATTATACATACAGATCGAAGCGAATAAAAGGCGAATTTGAATAATAAACAGTGGAAATCGTTCCGAATCGGGCAGGGGCGTTACTTGGCTAGCCTCTTGTAGAGAGTTCACGATATTTTTCGTTGGAGCGGCGATAGGTGGCCAATACCTCGGGCCTTACAAGCGCATTCTCCAGCGCCAGGCGGATAAAGCGCTGATAGGGCAATCCTGCCTGGGAGGCGCGCTGGCGCACAGCGTCATAAAGTTCTTCGGGCAGGCGCAGGTTGATGGATTTGCCCTTGCGCTTCATCTCGAAGCGTACCGTTTGTGCGCCCGAGAGGTCATAGTGTGACAGGTCGGCCTTGTCGACAAAGGCCGCCGCCGCGCGGGAGCTCTTAAACGCCGGAATTTTCTTTTTCATAGGATTCGATCCCAATCAAGAACATGATAGCCGACTAGGTACTCAAATGTATAGGCAAATGTAGCTACCTCTACCTCTGCAGCAAATCCACCGGCGCCGTCACGTCGTGCACGCGGAAATATTTCGCCAGCGCCGGATACTTCCGCGCTACGGCTTCATACATCGCATAGGCGACGTTGCGGTAGGAAACATGGCCTGCCGGCGTGGTGCGCAGTTCGGAGATGTAGACGGCCTCGGCGAAGTCCATCTTGAATAGGGCGCGCTTACGATACGCCAGCGGAATCGCGTACTGCGAATTCTCTTCCGCCTCAGGCGTGTTGCGCGCGGCGAGCTTCTCTACCGCCGTTTGCGTGCGGCGCATGACCGCCTCGAATCGAGAGCGCATGCCGGCATCTTCCACATCGAGCAGCATCTCGTAGCCGTGCTGCGTGGTGAACCCCTGCATTACCTGGATGCAGCGCCGGTGACGGTGCATGTCGCGGAAGCCGCCCGTATCCATCAGGATGTCGAAGCGGAACTGCTGCCCGGCGCGGAAGCCGCGCAGCATTTCGTCGTGCTTGCCGCGATGGCGCAGGCCAAGGTCGATGATCTCGCGCCGGAATCTCTCGCCCGAAACCTGCAGCGCCTGCCGCACCTGTCGATAAGAGTGGTGGCAGTGCTCGTAAAGCAAAGTGGTCGCAATCTCCACTTCGAGTGGCTCTTCGTCCAGCAGGTCGACGATCGCCTTCGAGGGCGCGACCGACTCGCTCTTCATTAGCTCGCGTGCGGCCTGCTGCAACTCGCGGCGGGTTTCCATTTCATACGGATTCGGATCGGCATACTTCACCAGCGTCGGCGCGACTCGAACTTCATGCAGCAATTCCTGCTCAGCCCGCGCGCCCAGCTCCGGGCTCAACTTCCGAATCTGCTCAACCAAATCCCGCAAAGACTCGGCATTCACGTTGTAAGCCGCCGAAGTCGCCGCCTTTTTCAGCGACTCGCCGAGAACCCGCACTTCTTTGTGCGTGTGCGAAAGCAGGTGCGCAACCTGGGTCTCAAGAGTCCGCGCATTGACGATCTCCCCTAGCGAAGTGTTCGTAGCCAGCGGCAGCAGGTAGCGTGTGATGTCAAACGCCCGCGCCTTCAGCGTGCGCTCGTAGGCCTCCTGCTTCATGTCGGCAGGCTTGGGCGTGATGCTGATCAGGTGCTGCGTCATGTGCCCCGAGAGCGCGTCATACTCGGCGAACAAACTATCCAGCGTCTCGCGGTAAAGCTTGCGGGCTTCGTCGTCGGCACCAAAGTCGGGGATGTAGTAGCCGCTTTTCTTGAAATCCTGATAGCGAGTCGAGCGCTCCTGCCCGTCCCAGCGCTGTTCGTCCGCCAGTTCGATCGCGGCGAGAATCGAGAGCCGCTCGACGGCAAGCGCAATGTGCGCCAGGTCGGCAATGGAGCGGTGACCGTATTGGAAGTAGAACGTGTTGAGAAACTTCTCCGCCTTCTGCGCGCTGATCTCGCGCAGCGACTCCTTCATCGACAGCGACGAGCGCGAGTATTTCGCCATCGCGTAGGCCTGAATCTCCGGCTCGACGCCGTAAACCGCGAACACTTCGGTGGAAGGCGCGTCGTCAGGCGCTTTGTCTTGCAACTCGTGAGGAGCGAAGGAGCCTTCGGCGACAGAAGCCCGCTGCGTCGACCGGTGCCCGGACCCGGCCGAAGCCGAATCTGAGGTGGATGATTTCTGGTTGGAAGGCTCGGGCATGGTGATCACTTCGTCGGCCGCAGATTGAGACATAGGAGTGTTCGAATGTTAATCGGCGGACCAACAATGTGCAATGCACAATCCGTTGTGGAAATCCTCACCAGCACGGCTGCCATTTCTTCATGATTGCAATCCCGCTGGGCCTTGTCGGGCTGGCGCTGACTTGGCGATGAACTTCGGGACTATTACGTTTCGGCGCTAAACTGTTACGTGCATCCTGTGCTCAAGGTCGTCGCGCATCGACCGTGGCCTTTGCCCTCAGGCGTGTGGGTGATGAAGCAAACCTGGCACGATCTGCTTTTCGCTCACTGGCCGCTGCCCCCTGAGAAAATGCGACCCTTCGTCCCCGAACAGCTAGCCCTCGACACCTTCGATGGCCAATGTTGGGTTGGGGTCGTGCCTTTTCACATGAGCGGCATTCGTGGGCGCGGACTTCCCGCGCTGCCCGGACTTTCTCGTTTCCCGGAGCTGAACGTGCGCACTTATGTGACTTTCGGTGGCAAGCCAGGTGTCTACTTTTTCAGTCTCGATGCGGCCAATCTTCCGGCGGTCTGGGCCGCGCGCACGTTCTACCACTTGCCCTATTTTCACGCGGCCATGACCTCCAAGGAACTCGGCGGAGACATTCATTACAGCTCTTGTCGTTTCCATGGCGCGACGGAGTTTCGTGGGCACTACCGCCCCACCGCCGAACCGCTCCTGCGTGAAAGAGGGTCAATCGAAAACTGGCTCACCGAGCGCTACTGCCTCTATACGACTCATCGCAGCCAGGTGTATCGCGGAGAAATTCACCACCACCCGTGGCCTCTGCAAAATGCGGAAGCCGAGCTCGAAACTAATACTGTTGCTGCAGCCGCTCGCATTCAATTGCCCAACAGCGCGCCGTTGCTGCACTTTGCCCGCCGATTGGAAGTCCTGATCTGGCCGTTACGTCGCGCCGAATAGTCGCGGCGACGGGTATAATCTCACGTTCCGGCGTAAGGACTTCTTAACCGAGACTCAAGGCAAACTCTGGAGAATTTCATGTCCCTTTCAGGACGGGTGGCGTTCGTCACCGGCGCGTCGCAAGGCATAGGACGAGCCTGCGCGCTGAAGCTCGCGACGACGGGCGCGGCGGTTGCCGTCGCCGCGCGCAATCAGGACAAGTTGAACGAACTGGCAAGCGAAATTACGGCCGCGGGCGGAAAAGCTGCGGTCTTCGCTCTCGACGTTACCGACGAAGAGCAGATCAAGTCCGCCATCAAGGCAGCCATCGCCCAGTTCGGCAAGGTCGACATTCTGGTCAACAACGCCGGCATCACCCGCGACCAGCTCGTGATGCGCCTGAAGCGCGCCGACTGGGACGCAGTGCTGCAAACCAATCTCACCTCGGCTTATCTCTGCATCCAGCAAGTCACCAGCTCCATGCTCAAGCAGCGCTGGGGACGAATCATCAACATCGCCAGCGTTTTCGGACAGATGGGACAGGCGGGGCAGGCGAACTACTCCGCGTCGAAAGCTGGGCTGATCGGCCTCACCATGGCCGTGGCGCGCGAACTGGGATCGCGTAACATTACTTGCAACGCCGTCGCTCCGGGCTTCATCGAAACTCCCATGACGGACGTGCTCAGCGACGAGTTCAAGCAGAACGCTACCAAACAGATTCCGCTGGGCCGCGTGGGTTCGCCCGCCGATGTGGCGAGTGCCGTAGCCTTTCTCGCGTCGGACGAAGCTTCCTACATCACCGGCCATGTGCTGAATGTGAACGGAGGGATGCTGATGGGGTAAGAAATTCAACCGCCGAGTTCGCTGAGAGCGCAAAGAAAAATGAAACTTGATTCCGCCAAAGCGCAAAGATTTGTAGATCCCTCGGTGTTCTCTGCGTCCTCCGCGGCAAAGAGCCTTTCGGTCTCACAAGCCGAATCGCAGCCCCAGATCGCGCAAGCCCGCGAATTATTTCTGGAGTACGCGCAGTCCCTCGGTTTCAGCCTCTGCTTTCAGAACTTCGACAAAGAACTCGCCGCCCTGCC
>PMXH01000277.1:0-689 GCA_003165855.1 Acidobacteriaceae bacterium
TGGCCAGTGATCAGTGGCCAGTGGCGAGTTCGCAAAACTGAATTTCTGACCACTGGGCACTGGTCACTCTGCACTGGCCACTTTTGCCTTTTCCTTCCGCTATATTGATTTCAGGATGAAAAGCCAGTCCCAAGTGATCGTGCGTCCCGCGCGCAATGTGCGGGGCAGCGTAAGTCTTCCCGGCGATAAATCCATTTCACACCGTTATGCCATGCTGGCGGCGCTTGCCGATGGTCCCTCGCGGCTGGAAAACTATTCGACCGGCGCGGACTGCGCCAGTACTCTGGGCTGCCTGCGATCGCTGGGAGTGAAGTGGGAGCGCCGGGATGGTGCGGACAACGTCATCGAAGTGCGGGGAAGCGGGCTGGCGTTGAGTGCCCCGAGCCAGGCGCTGGATTGCGGGAATTCCGGTTCCACCATCCGCATGCTNNCAGGTGAAGACTTGCCTGCTGTTTGCGGGCCTGCTCGCCGATGGCGAAACACGTATTGAAGAACCGCTGCGGACGCGGGATCACGGGGAAGTGGCGCTTCGGGCCTTCGGCGCACATCTTGAGCGTAAGGGAAACGAGGTGCGGATTCGCGGAGGCCAGCGTTTGCGCGGCATCGAGGCGCGAGTTCCCGGCGATCTTTCCAGCGCCGCGTTCTTTCTGTGTGCTGCCGCTCTTTTTCCCGACTCGCAATTGACCATC